>JASEIM010000003.1:0-411 GCA_030017655.1 Methanobacterium sp.
GCGATTTATTGTTTTAATATTATTATTTAAAAATAAATTTACCTGTATTTAATCTGTAAATAAAGAAAATTGAAGCTTAAGAGGAAATTTAGAGCGTAATATTCAAATATAGGGACTTTTCAGCGACAATAAATTCTTCAAATCATGTCTTTGAATTACTTAAAATTCATTATAATGATTTAGTACATAATAAAAGGTTAAATTAACATATTATTAGTTCCAAATATAATTATTATAATGTTGAATATGGAGATCCAATATTTAAATGGATGTAGCTAAATTTTTTCGAGGCAGGTTTCAATAATATAAGCATAGGGGATATATATGGATATAAAAATGGATATTAAAAAAATAGAAGCTCCAGAAGATTGTAATTTAATTTTGGGCCAAAGTCATTTTATTAAAACTGTG
>JASEIM010000003.1:421-127521 GCA_030017655.1 Methanobacterium sp.
GGTCCGTGTCTTGTTCGGAAAGCAGGTAATGATGAAGTATTGGTTAAGCTGGCAGGGGATAAAATTTTTGAAATTGGTTGTGGCCATTCCTTTTTAATATTTCTTAAAAATGCATATCCAATCAATGTTTTACAGCGGATAATGAGCGTTCCTGAAGTTGTAAATATTTATTGTGCTACGGCAAATCCTGTCCAGGTAATAATTGCAAGTACAGAACAGGGAAGTGGAATAATGGGTGTAATAGATGGTTCAAGACCTAAAGGGATTGAAAGCAGGGAAGATGAGGAAGAAAGAAAGGAATTTTTAAGAAAATTTGGCTATAAATTCTGATTAGAATATACCCACTAAAAATAATTTTAACTATTAAGAATATTTCATTGAATTGAAACCATAAATCATCCTGGAAGTACTGTGTTCCTTTTTTTATTGTATAAATATCTTCTAAATGAATTAACTGGATTATATATAGTAGAAAATAATTTATACTTTCAGACCTAAATTATTATATAGATTTAATAATCAAATTGAGGTTATTTTATGGATGAATCAAATGTTGTATTTATAAGGGATACTGGACAGGAAAATGTAGCAACCGGAAAAGATATGACTAAAATAAAAGAAGATTTTGTTAAATTTATAAATAGAACTGGTGGAGTGGTTGAAATTAATTTTAGAGCTCCAAGAGAGGAATTGTCAGATGTTTACGCGTTTTTTTCAGGCGTAAACGATATGGAAGGGATTGGAATAGACATTGCAGGCTCTGGGGCAAGATGGAACCATTATTTTAGAGGAATATCACCCCTTACAGAGGATGAAGAGGGACCAGGTTATAAATTTAAAGTTACTCTACAAATTAGGGATGCTCCTCCGCGATAATTCATTTTTTAGCTTTCGAGTGTTTCTTAAAAACATCCCTTATTTCTTCAGGGGTGCTTAAAATATTTATATCCATTTTAGTAAGCCGTTTAACGTGTTCCACATCTTCTTTTCTTATTGTTAGCTCAAGGTCGCGTCCGTCTGGGAGTTTTGTTATTACCTTCCCTTCCTCCAAATCAGAAGGCATAATATAGGTGGGTAATCCTACTTTTTGACCCATAACTACTGCATTTGGAATTAATGAATCAGCTATTCTAAGAGAAATCTTGGCAACGGTGTTTGATGTTGCTGGGGCAATTATCATAAATTCAAATTGACCTAACTGTATCTGGCCAGCTAAAAATGGTGCATTTGCATTTACTTCAACCCATGTTCTGTCAAATTCTACTTCTAATTCTTTAAACAATCCATAATACTTTAAAACCTGATCTCCAGCTTTAGAAACGTAAATTCTTATGTCGAATTCATCTTCGTATTCTTTTCTAATTTCTTCCATGATCTTTACAGTTTCTATTATTCTATCCCCGCTTCCAGTAATTCCCCATACTACTTTCTTTTTTTTGGGTGTCATGTTTCTTATTATGTTGTTAAAATATAATTATTTTTTGCATTAAAATTATAAATAAAATTTAAGTTAAGTTGGGGCATAATATCCTAATGAACTAATGAAAATATTCGAAAAATCATGATTTTAAACTAATTTACTAATTCAAGGTCATTAAAATGAAAAATATTAAAAAAGAAGAAATTGAAGAGAATAAAAAGGATTTTGGATCAGAAAAGGAAATAAAAGAAAAAATTGAAGTCTGTTTTATCTGCCATAAGAAATTCAACATCAATGCAGATGATGAGAGCTATTACAGACAAGGTAAATTCCCTTTATGTGCTTATTGCGCGGAGTTCTACGGTTTCTACAGATAAACATTAAAAAGTAATATATTTTTTATCTCGAATAATAAATTATTTATAGGATAATGATCATAGTAAAAGCTGGGAGAATATCCTTATACAAACATCCAAAAAATCAAACCTTAAGATAATTCTGGATTAAACCAGAAGGATCAAAAAAGGGAAAGATTAAAAGGATTTTGTAGGATATTCTTCCACCCATGCTTATTTTAAATATTTTATCTTAAAAATCAATTTTTATTGATTCAGATATTTTGAAACAAGAGAAATTCCCCATTTGGCCATTTTTTTAGCTTCTTTTAGGGTTTTGGCCTCTGCAAAACATCTGAATATTGGTTCTGTTCCAGAAGGCCTTATTATGACCCATCCGTCCTCTTTAATTATTTTAACACCATCTGTGGTGTCAACTTCAAATTCACGGGTTTCTTCTGCTATTTTTTGCATTATTCTATGTTTCAGCTTGTCAGGACATTCTATTTTCATTTTTTCAGAATAATACATAGGTAATTCTTCTATAAGCCTGGAGAGTGGTTTTCCAGTTTTTGCAATTATTTCAATGATTTTGGCAGTGGAAAGTGCAGCATCTCTTCCATAAACAAAATCAGGGAATATTAATCCTCCGTTTTCTTCGCCGCCAAATAAACCATTTTTATCTTTTAATTCCCGTGCAACAATTAAATCACCAACTTTTGTTGCTATAACTTCTCCATTATATTCACTGGCTATATCATAAATTGCAGAGGACGTTGCAACGGTTGTAACAATTAATCCGCCCTTGTTTTCTTTTAAAATATATTTTTCAACAAGTGCAAATGATTTATCGCCAAAAACAAAGTTTCCTTCTTCATCAATACAGATTGTACGGTCTGCATCACCATCATGGGCAACACCAAGATCCGCACCTGTTGCTTTAACAACTTCAATAAGTTCTTTAAGATTTGTTTCAGTTGGTTCGGGGTTTCTTCCCGGGAAAAAGCCGTCAGGTTGGCAGTTCATGGTAATAACTTCACATCCTAATTTTCTAAGCAGAAATGGGGTTGTAAAGCATGCTGCTCCGCTTCCGCAGTCTACTATCACCTTTAGTTTAGCATTTCTTATTGCATCACCATCAACACGGTTAATAACATTTTCAATGTACTCTTCTAACAGCCCTGAATTGGTTTCTACCTCTCCAATTTCATTCCAGGATACTCTATCAGGATTATCGTTAAAGAACATCTTTTCTATTTTTATTTCCATATCATCAGGAGTTCCAATTCCATCAGAATCAACAAACTTGATTCCATTATATTTTGGAGGGTTATGTGACGCGGTTATTATCACCCCCCCATCATAATAATTTCTAACAGCATACTGTACTGCAGGAGTGGGTAAAAATCCAAGATCCACAACATCGCAACCTGAAGATAACAATCCAGAAATTACAGCATGTTTTATCATTTCTGTGGTGGTTCTGGTGTCGCCCCCCACTGCGACTTTGCCTTTGACAATGCTACCATAGGATGCAGCTAATTTTGATGCAAATTCTGGCGTTAATTCTGTATTAGCAACTCTTCTAACCCCAAATGTTCCAAATAATTTTTTCATAATTATCACCGATTTATTAGTAATGTGTATATATTAATATTTGATTTTCAACCACAAATACTTTTTAGTGTTTATTTTAATAAACAAACTTTGAAAAAGGAGAATTATTTATTTCAAATCTGATTGTACAGATATCTAAAGTGATAATTAACCAGGATTCATGCTCTACATGTTTTAAGTATAAATATCTCAATTTAAATTGAATTTTCATGTTTTTAAGTCTTTAAACATCACATAATTCTTCAAACAGAATAGTTTAGGATATAAAGACAAATGGAGTAATTGAACATAATTTTGCAAATTATATAAAGATATATGCAACGTTAGACTACTATGGAATATAAGGAGTTAAAATGAAGATTATAACTATTATCCCTGCTTATAATGAGGAAAGAGCCATCAAAAATGTTGTTAAGGGAGCATTAAAGTATTCCGATGTTCTGGTTATAGATGATGGTTCAGATGACCATACATCAGAAAAGGCTATTAATGCCGGGGCCAGAGTTATCAAGCACGATAAAAACAGGGGAAAAGGGGCAGCAATAAAATCAGGGCTTAGAGATATTTTAAAATCAGGATATAATATTATCATATTAATTGATGGGGACGGACAACATAATCCTGACCATATACCCTTATTAGCATCATATATTAATGGATTTGAAATTGTATTGGGTTCCAGATTTAAAAAGGGAAATCCTGAAAATATGCCAATCCAAAGAAGAGCATCAAATAAAATTACAACGAGACTTATAAGATATGTAACAGGATATGAACTTACAGATAGCCAGAGCGGATTTAGGGCCATGTCTAAAGATGCTTCAACTCTCTTTTTAGATATAAAATATGATGATTATGTATATGAATCTGAAATGCTTTATATAGCATCTAAAAACAATATAAAAATCAAAGAAATTACCATTCCCAGTACATACGGACTGGAGAAATCTCATGTGTCAAAAATACATGTTTTAAGATACATATTGTTTATTATGAAACTTTTCACACGTAAATTAAGAAATATTTAATCAGATACGTTATTCATTTTTTATTTAAGGAAATTTCTTTGGGAAGTACATTTATACTGCATGTTAGACTATAATGAAACAAATATCCATTGAAATATTTCTGGGGAATTCAATTGAAACGATTTTATGTATTCGCCATTAGCATAGCATTAATTATTATACTTATTTTATGGATCGGCCCAGAAAATATAATAAATACCTTTAAAACCGTCAATTTAAAGTGGTTTTTTGTGGCATTATTAATTCATTTTCTTGCAATAGGCGTTAGATCATTTAGGTGGGGGTTTATAATAAATAAACCCTTTGAATTCAAGAATAATTATATTGTAAAGGTAATTGGGCTTTTTGCAGGAAACTTTTCTCCAATGAGAACTGCAGGAGAAGTAATGGGTGCAGTTGCAGCTAAAAAAATCAATAAAATCAATTTATCTGAGGGACTTTCAGCAGGTCTTACTGAAAGATTTTTTGATCTTGTCATAGTGGGTTTTTTATTGATCATATCTTCAATATGGGTTGAAAACACCCGTTTTATGTCAATGTTAGGTGGATCTGTTACTCTATTTATCGTAGTACTGATTTATCTGATTAACTGGAGGGAAGATACAAGCATATGGATATATGAAAAAATTCACCCATTTTTATGTAAATTGCCCATTAATGACAATGTTTTGGATAATATGTACTTTAAATTTAGAGATGGTCTAAAAAGAATGACTGGATACACTAATTCTTTTACAACCAGCAAGAACCTTATCTTTGTATGTATAATGTCAATTATGGCATGGCTTTTAGAATGTTCCCGGTTATATATTGTATTTTATGCATTTGGAGTTGATATTAACTTTGTTGCAGTTATTATAATTTTTTTAATAGCTAACATTATTGGGGTTATTTCAGCCCTTCCAGGCGGAATAGGATCAATTGAAGTAGCTATAACCGGGATTTTAGTATTTTTTGGGGTTTCTGGAGCACTTGCGGGAAGTATTGCAATTGCAGACAGACTTGTTTCATTTTGGGCAACTACAGTGCTTGGTATAATCTTTTCATCATATTATGCAGGTGATATGTTGGGAGAAGTAAAAAAATACACTTTAGATCTTAAGATGTCCAAGGAGTGAATCATTGTCTACGCTACAACTTTTAATGATGCTGCGTCCTTTAGAATAAGTTCTAAATTTCCATTGTAGGTAGTAACTTTTCCTGTCATCTTTATTCTATGGTTTTTTAATGAATAAATATTTAAACTACTCTTCTCAATTTCTAAAACCGTATTGGGAAAAATTATAGCCGTTATTTTACCAGTATCATCTATTATTTGCATAAAATAAGTGTTGCTCTGTGATGATTTATCTATTTCAGTAATAACACCTTCAATCATAATTTCTGTGTCTAACATGCCCTTTTCGATGCTTTTTATTTTGACTTCCTGGGGCATCACTTTATCTGCAAGAAGCAGCATACCTGATAACCCTAAAATCGTTGTGATTAAAGCAATTTTGAAAATTTTATCATCATCCATATTAATGACCTCATTTAATTTAATAAAGTATTTTTTTATTACATTATTTAAATATTCATAATAAAAATTAATTTTTGAAAAAGATTTTAATATTCATGACGCATGTTAATAATATACGGTGTAAAAAATGATTGAAGGCGGTAACAAATTATTTGAAAGTCACAAAACAAGCGTAACTATAGCATGGATTCTGCGAATTTTCCTGATATCCTTTGGTATTTATGAAATTATATTTGGATATTCAGTTTTTGGAATTGTTATTCTTATTGCGGTATTTCTGATTCTTCTTCCTGCAATCTTAACCCGTCAACATATTTTTGTTCCCCTGGAAATTGAAATTCTTTTTCTGGTTATAGTAACGTTTGAATATGTTATTGCCAATTCTTTAGGGTTCTATGCACGCTTTGATTACTATGATAAATTTCAACACACCATGATTCCCAGTATTATCTCGTTTATGGGAATACTGCTGTTCTATATAGGATATCTTCTTGGAAAATTCAGGGCAAGTTATTTAATGTCATGGGCCGTAATTGTTTTGATAACAATAGGGCTTGGAGGTATACTTGAGGTAAGTGAATACGCTTATGACATGGTAATAGGTCCTGCAACAAATTTTGGGATATCTCATGGAACTTTAACTCAAGGTTCTCCATTATTAGACCCGTATCATGATACGATGACAGACTTAATTCTGGATGTTATTGGAGCCCTTATAGGGGCAACATTGGGGATATGGCTACTTTTAAGACATGAAAAATACGACAAAAGCTCCCTTTTAGATGAAGAAATAGAGGCAATGGAAGACTATCTTTCTAAAAATAAAAAATAAATAAGATTATTTTTTTTTATCCGCATCTAATACTGCTTTTTAGGACTTCAAAATAGTAAGGGCTCAAAAATTATTTTTAATTTATCCTTTTCAAAATATGAATTTATTAAATTATTTTAAAATGGATAATGGCCTGAAAATACAATAATAAGGGTTAAAAAATCTTCATAAATAATTAAATTTATATATTAAATTATAATAAACTAACAACAAGAATTTGTAGGAGGAAATAAAATGAGGGAGACTGCGGATAATGTAAAGAGTGAGGTTATGACTACTATGGCCACATTAATAACAACGGCCTTTGGATTAATTGCTGCATTGGCATGGAATGAAGCTATAAAGGCTATAATAGCGCAATTTTTCCAGGCCGGAAGTGGTGTAACCGGATTAATAATTTATGCAGTATTAATTACAATTATTGCAGTAATTGCAACAATCTTAATAGCAAGAGCGATACCCACTAAACCTCCAGTTCAGGATGTAAGAATTGTAGAATAATTTTATTTATTCTTTTTTTTGATTTTTTGTTTATTAAAATTCAAATGGTTTTTCAGAAGAAATAGATTTTATAAGTTTTTCAGCAGATTGAATCCGCTCTTCTACACCACTAACTGCAAGCCAGATTGAACCCTCTGCTCCACCAACTCCTCCACCAGCAACCAGCTCCGCTTTAGCTCCTGTAAGCTCGTAAATAGCTTCAATTTCTGTGAAAATCTTGCCAGGAACGGGTAATAAGCGCGGGCCCTGAGCGCCAGGTAAGTTCAGTCGCATGGCTAAATCATTTAAATCTCCTAAAACACGTTTTTCCATACCAATGGGGAGAATTAGTTGGACTCGACGTCCAACAACAGCTTGAATCGCTGCACCAATAGTACCTCCGTGTGGATCACCAATATAAACTGCCGCTTGATTATCCTGGTAATTTAAAGCATTTGCACCTTTTAAAACCACATCTCCCTCTCTCAGGTCATCCACAACATCGAAAATTGTTAATCCTTTATGCCAGGTTCCATTTTTAATTACAACATCACCAGGGAATCCTTTTTCATCTTTTAAACGGCCTGCAGCCGTTACAAGTCCGCCAGGAGGAAGTACAATACCTCTAAAAAATCTTCTTCTGGAAAAATCTTTAATCTGGCCAGTTTTAGATAAAATCTCCTCTGCAATGTAACCATTGGTGGTGCCGGCAATGATTATCAGGGTTCCAGATTCAAGGACCTTATTTATGGCTTTATTTTCAGCCAAAGCCTTTGCTATTAAACGTTTTCCTGCAGCAGGAGTGATTAAAAACTGCTTCAAATAGATCTCTCCTGATTATTATTAGAATTTTAATGGTTATTTCACATACTGTTTTACATTTTCTCTTACAATGGCAGATGCTCCGTAACTTTTTATTGCCCTGAGCATTGCCGGAAACATGGTTTTTGGAATTAAGACGTTGACCTGGGAAAAATTTGAACCGCTGACAACGGTTGGTTCGTCAGAACAGAAACCCTTTGACATTAAAAAACCATTTACTTCGTCTACTCTTTCATTGGATATGTTGAATTTTACATCAAAATATTTTCTGGCTTTTATTGCCCCAAATAACTGTTCAAACATCATTTCTGCCTTTTTAGCTTTTTGACCAGTACATCCGGGACCAGCATAAAGTCCTGCGCTTGATTCCATAATGGTTTCCAGTATTTTTAAGCCTGCCTTCTTTAAACTGCTCCCTGTTTGGGTATTGTCAACAACAAGGTCCGCTCCTTTAGCTATATAAACTTCGGTCGCCCCATCAGAATTTATTACCTGAACCTGTTTGTTATCCCCGTCCCAGAGACCTCTTATTTGAACCAGGGGCTTGCTTTCACCGTAAATTTCTTTATATCCTTCATTGTTCATGAAATGCTGTCTGGTCAGGTTTGGATATTCTGTAAAGCACAATATGGGATTTTTTCGATCAGCATTGGCTTTGAAGAAGTCGGCGAGTGTTTTATAAGGAGCATCATTGGGTACTGCCACTATAAGTCTGGTCTGGCCGTAATCAAGGTCTCCAATTTTTTTTATTGAATCATTTTTTGCATTAACGGATTCTTCTTTAATCCAATCTTCTCCAACAATTGCAATGTCGAGTATTTGTCTGTTAAGCTCTACAGGAGCGCTTTGTGGTCGTGTTAAGAATGCCTTGATTTCAGGGTCATTGGCAATGTTAATTTCATTCTCTTCTTTTCCAGGTTCATATCCTTTAACATCATAACCTGCATCAACAAATAATTGATGAGTATTTCCTCTATTTACATTATTTAAACTCCCTTTAGGGAGACCAAGCACTATTTTTTCCATTTTTGATTCCACCGGTCTTTATTAATTAGTTTTTGTAATCATAATTTTTTACTAACTTAATTTAATTTGTTTTATTGTTTAAGATTAAAAATATTTTGCACAATTTTTAATCATCATGTTTTCAAAGTTTTTTGTTTATATCCAGGCGGTTTTTAATTAAAATGTTAATTAATGAATAAAACGTTTATAAATACGTGAAAGCAATGAAATGCTCATGAAAAGTTAGGGAATCCAGAGTCCTTATATGTTATATGGATCTTTGGGGGGTAAGAATATTGATTCCAGATGAGCGCAAAAAGAGCCAGAGATAAATTAGAATAATATTTCAACACATTTTTTATTTTCATAATATGTTACTTCTAATTGCATGAAATTATAGTAATTATCTGTGTTTGGGATTAGTTTTCACATGCTCTTACATAAATGTATATAGAGTCGGGAAAGAAATCATTAACAATGCAAGTTGAGAAGCTTAAATGATGTAAATTTGCTTTTGGAAGTGTTGTTATGGAAATAAAAGTTAAAAATATAGAAGAAACCCAGGTAGCTTATATATCTGTTACAGGATCTTATGAACAGCTCCCTGAACTTTTTGGCGAAGTAGTTGGCTATGTTATGAAAGAAAATTTACAGATCACAGAACCGCCATACGGCATATACTTTAACAGCCCTATGGAAGTGCCCCATGAAGATCTAAAATACGAAGTAGGGATTGCATTTACTGGAAACGCCAATGGAGAAGGCAGAGTAAAGATTAAAAAAGTTCCAGCTCATCAAACAGTATCTGCAGTGTATAAAGGCCCTTATGGGCAGGCAGCGCGGGTTTATCAAGCGTTGATTGAATTTGCTATGAATAACGGCTATGAAATTGAAGGTGCAGTTAAGGAGATATATCTTAACAATCCAATGGAAGTAGATGAAAGCGAATTACTCACAGAGGTGCAGTTCCCAGTTATGAAAAAATAATTATCCCTCCATGATCAATATAGTAATGGAGGATAAAATATGGAAGTAGAAGAAAAAAGGATGAAAGATACACAAGTTGCATTTATACGGTATAGGGGCACTTATGATAAAATTCCGGAGCTTATGGAAGAAGTAGTAGGCTGGCTGATGAAAAAAGACCTTAATATGACCGGAATGATTTATGGGGCTTATTTCAACAGACCAGATGATGTTCCTCCAGAGGAATTGTTTTATGAAATCGGGGCTTCATTTGAAGGCGCTGCAAATGACGAAGGAAACGTACAGGTAAAGATAATTCCAGAACATACTGTGATTTCAACAATGCATAAAGGTCCTTATGATCAGGTGGGGCCGGTAATTGATGGATTAGCGAAATATGCAATTGAAAATAACTATGATATCATAGGGCCGGTTACAGAAGTTTATCTGAATAATCCAAATGAAGTAAAGCCCGAAGAACTGCTTACAGAAGTTCAGTTCCCTGTTATTAAAATTAATAAATAATTTTTTATTATTTTTCTATTTTAAGGAATCTTGAATTAACCGCCACGATAATTGTGCTTGCTGACATTAATATTGCTCCAGCAGCGGGAGTTAAGATAATTCCGTATGCAAAGAGAACACCTGCAGCAATTGGAATGGCGAAAACATTGTATCCTGTTCCCCAGGCAAGATTTTGAACCATTTTGTTGTATGTGGATTTTGAAAGCTTTACAATATAAACAGTGTCAAGAGGATTGCTCCTTACAAGGATAATATCCGCGGTTTCAACAGCTACATCGGTTCCTGCACCAATCGCGATTCCTATATCTGCCTGTGCAAGTGCAGGGGCGTCATTGATGCCATCTCCAGTCATGGCTACGGTTAAACCTTTAGATTGAATTTCTTTTACTTTTTGGGCTTTTTCTTGAGGTAAAACCTCTGCATAATATGTATCCAGTCCAATTTCACCGGATACCCATTCTGCAACTTCTTTTCTATCTCCTGTAATCATTATACACTCAATTCCCATTTTTTTGAGCTCTTTTATTGCATTTTTAGATTCTTCCCTTATAATATCGGCAAGTGCAATTGCACCTTTAAGTTCTCCTTCTATAATAACAAAAACAATTGTCTTTCCCTGTGCAGAAATTTTATCCACTTTATTACTGGAAATATCTATATTTTGTTCCCTTAAATATCCCGGGCTTATAACTTCTGCATGTTTACCATTAATTTTACCCTGAACTCCTTTTCCAGGGATTGATTTAAAATCTTCGACATTAAAAGTATCTTCGGTGGATTCTACAACTCCTCTGGCAATTGGATGTTCTGAATATGATTCAAGGGATGCTGCATATTTTAATATTTCTTCTTTGCTGTAATCATCGCTTAAAGAAATGATATCTGTTACTCCAAATTTACCCTGTGTAAGAGTGCCAGTCTTATCAAATATTACAGCATCAATGTTTCGTGATTTTTCAAATGCAACTCGATCTCTTATTAAAAGTCCGTTCCGGGCAGATAAAGCAGTTGATACTGCAACAACAAGGGGAACTGCAAGTCCAAGTGCATGCGGACATGCTATAACCATTACAGTTACGGCTCTTTCAAGTGCAAATGCAAGTCCAAAGCTCGTGAGCCCTAACCACACCAAAAGTGTTAGAAATCCACCGCCTAGAGCCACAATGGTTAATAAAAGAGCAAAACGATCTGCAAGATTTTGAGTACGGGATTTACTTGACTGTGCCTCTTCAACAAGAGTTATAACTTGTGATAAAAACGAGTCTTTACCTGTTTTTTTAATTTCGACATTAATGGATCCATCACCATTTATAGAACCTCCGATGACCTCATTACCTTCTTCTTTGAAAACTGGCTCAGATTCTCCTGTGAGCATTGATTCATCAATATTTGTTTTTCCGCTTATTATTTCACCATCTACCGGAACTTTTTCGCCAGGTTTAATGAGTACGTGGTCGCCGACGTTTAATTCATCCAGTGGAACATCTATAGTGTGTCCTTCATGCACTATTTTATGGGCACTTGAGGGCATGAGTCTTGCAAGCTCTTCAAGAGCCCTTGAAGCTCCCATTACAGATCTCATTTCAAGCCAGTGCCCTAAAAGCATGATATCAATAAGTGTTGCAAGTTCCCAGAAAAATACCTCGCCCATAAGGCCAAAAACTACAGCACTACTGTATAAATATGCTGTTGTAATTGCAACAGCTACTAACGTCATCATTCCAGGTGCTCTCATCCTGATTTCGTCAAAAATACCTTTAAGGAATGGATATCCTCCATAAAAGTAGACAATAGATGATAATATGAAAAGAGCATACATATCTCCATTAAATCTTAAAAATTCAAGCCCAAAAAATTCCTGAATTATAGGAGATAAAAGTAAAATTGGTATGGTTAAAATAAGTGATACCCAGAATCTTCTTTTATAGTCTTCAATCATTCCATGATGGGTGTGTTCTTTTTCCATTCTATGTTTTTCATCCATCTTTTTGCCACATAAGACGCATTTACCCTTATCTTCCTTCATTTCATGTTCCATTCCATGTTCATGGCCTGAATGATTAATTTAAATCACCCCCCATACAATAAATTAATTAATATTATTATGTATTTAGTTAGATTTAATACTTAAGAAAAGACTAAAAATTAGTTTTTATACCCCCTTACTTGATAAATTCCAATTTTTGAAAGAATCAATTAGATTCTATTTTCGTGTCTTCGTTTTCACATTCTCCGCATTTCATTTATTTATGATTATACGTGTGAAATATGTATTTTTAAGCTTTTAACTATAAATTAAACCCCATACTTGCTTTAGTTTCCTATTCAAAATTATATTGAAAATCAAAAGAATATTATTATTTATTTATTGACCCTATGTTTTATTAATAATTATTTTAACTTTAGTATTCTTTATTTGTCTTACATTTGAGATTTTCAAAAGTTTATTTAAAAAAATTTAAATTGTATCACTAATAAAAATATAGACGATAGTACATGCCCACTAAAATCTTGATTGTTGAAGATGAAGCTATTACTGCGATGGATATCCAAAAAGCGTTAGAAAATAGAGGTTTTGAAGTAGTTTCTATTGCTTCAATTGGAAAGGAGGCCATTAAAAAAGCTGGGGAATTAAAACCAGACTTAGTATTAATGGATATAATTCTAAAAGGAAATACAGATGGTATTACTGTCGCTGATAAAATAATGTCTCTTTTTGATATCCCTGTTATTTATATAACTGCTTTTTCAGATGAAGAAACCTTTAAAAGAGCTAAATTAACAAAACCTTATGGATTTATAACTAAACCTATTAATTACAATGAATTAAGAGGATATATAGAAATTGCTCTTTATAAGCACTCCATTGATAAAAAATTAAAAGAAAATGAAGTCCGCTATCGCTCATTGTATGAAAACAGTTTTGATGCCATATTAATGACAAAACCCGATGGCAGTATCCTTTCAGCCAATCCTGCAGCATGTTACATGTTCAATATGACTGAAGAAGAACTTAAAAAAACTGGCCAAGATGGTATTATTGTTAAAGAGAGTTATTTAAGCCATTTTCTTAATGAGGGAACCGATGAAGATAAATCATCGACTGAAATTATCTTTAAACAAAAAGATGGATCTCATTTTATTGGTGAAGTTACTTCAAGTTTTTTTACAGATGTCGATGGTACTGTAAAGACAAGCATGATAATTAGAGATATCAGTGAACGTAAAAAGATTGAAGAAGAACTACGACATGCACATAGCTATCTTGAAGAAAAAGTTGAAGAAAGAACTGCAGAACTTCAAAATGCACTAAATGAGGTTTCAGATCTTTACAACAATGCTCCATGTGGTTATCATTCACTTGATAAAGATGGCTATTTTGTGCAAATTAATGATACTGAACTTAACTGGCTTCAATATTCAAGAGAAGAAATCATTAGAAAGAAAAAAATGACAGATCTAATTACAGATGAAAGTATTGAAACCTTCCAAAAATATTTTTCGCTTTTAAAAGAATGCGGAGAAATATATGGCCTTGAACTTGACATGGTAAAAAAAGACGGTTCTATTTTACCAATTCTCTTAAATGCAACTGCCCTTACAGATCCTTCGGGAAAGTTCGTTATGAGTCGATCTACCCTATTTGATATTACTGAACGTAAGGAAAATGAAAAACAGCTTACTAATCTACTGGCTGATTTAAGGCGTTCTAATGATGAACTTAGACAATTTGCATATGTATCTTCGCATGACCTTCAAGAACCCCTTAGGACTATTGCCAGCTTTACACAGCTTCTTGAGATGCGTTATAAAGGTAAGTTTGATAGTGATGCAGATGAATTCATAGGTTATATCGTGGACGCTGCAAAGAGAATGAAACAACAAATTCAAGATTTGCTGGAATATTCCCGTGTTGAAACCCAAGGAAATGAATTTAAAGAAGTGAATAGCAATTATATCCTAAATCAAGCTATCAATAACCTTAGAAATTCTATAGAGGAAAACAATGCAAAGATAACTTATGATCCATTACCCAATGTAATTGCAGATAGTGATCAACTAATGAGAGTCTTTCAAAACCTCATAGGTAATTCCATTAAATACAGAAAAGTAGATAAAAACCCAAAAATCCATATTTCAGCATTAGAAGACATGGAAAATTCAGAATATGTATTCAGTGTGCAAGATAATGGAATAGGAATAGAAGAAGAATATTTTGACAGAATATTTAGAATATTTCAACGTTTGCATACAAGAGTAAAATATCAAGGGACGGGAATAGGATTATCAGTAGTAAAAAAAGTAATTGAAAGACATAATGGACAGGTTTGGGTTGAATCTGAATATGGCATAGGATCTAAGTTTTATTTCAGCCTTCCAAAAAAATAATTGAGCTAATTTTAAAAATAATCCAATTTTCATTTTTATCCTCATAAAATTTACTCTATTTTCCCTTTCCTCTTTTCAGCAAGTCTCTTAGAAATCTTATCACTTGTAATGCCTTGTTTCTCCTTAACCTCCTGTTCTGGTTCTTCTCCTTTTATCAAGTTATAAACAAAAGAAGCTACTATAAAGCATGTTAATAACCCAAAAATCCTTATAATTGGATTTCCTGCTGATTGTCCCAGATAATTAGCAGATAATGCAATTACTGTTGCAAGTCCAAAAAATACAATAATAGCCACTATAATTCCAAGAAATTTCCTCCAATTCATAATAATCACACTAGTTTAGTAATATCAGTATTTAATAGCTTAAAATAAGTTTTATAAGCACGTATAATATCAGATTGCTTAATTTTATCCCTACCATCATTTACTGCACTGCAACCAGCAAGGAAAAGGATAAAAGCATTTTCTGTAGCCGTGAATTTATTATTTACTGTCTTTCGTTTTTCGATGAAATTATTACTATTAAGTTCATGTAGTCTTCCATATAATTTTTTAGTTTTTTTGTCTTTCCAGTTGGTTCTTTTTAGTTTAAGGAAGAATTCAACAGTTGGTTCAGGTGTGTTTAAGACTTCATCAAATTTATCTAAGGCAAAAACAATCCTTTCATCAAGTTTACCGTACAATATTTTTACTTTATCTCCATGATTCATTTTACTGCCTTTATATACGTAATAAATATCCTCAAAAATACGATACATTACATAAAATGCTAAAAATTCTATTAAATCTGTAATGGGAGGAATATTTAGCGCAGGATTACTTAAATTATCATATGCAAGGTTAATTAAGCGTATATTTTGCTTTTCATCCTTAGTTAATTCAAATTCCTGCTCATTAATTTCTCCTTCCATTTTAGTAGCTTGGAAATATTTCCAGTAAATTTCAGAATCTCCCAAACCCATAATTTCATTCACTACCTCCTCTACGCCATCTAATCCATTAAATTCTTTCAATATCTTCTTTGATAATTTTTCAGCCGATGAAAATGCATCTAAAATACCCATTTCTACCACATTAAACTACTAATATCAGTATTAATTAATTTTAAGTAAGTTTGATTGGCCCTAATAACATCAAAAGTATCTATTTTATCTCTTCCTTCTATTACTGCACTACAACCAGATAAAAGCTTGATGAATGCCTTTTCTGTGACTCTGAAAGTTGATGAAGGTCCTTCTGTTCCTTTCCATTTATTATGCATTAACATGAATCTAATTCCTTGAATATGATTGAAGAGTTTTTTTGCTTTTTTATCCTGCCATTTAACCTTACCCAACCTTTTAAAGAATCCGGTCGTAGGTTCTGGTGTTTTTCTGGTTGAATCGAAATCATCCAACATTAAGAGAATACGTGTGGCCATATGACCATAAAAAATATTATGCAATTCATCCGAAGTAAAATCTCTATCCAAACTAATACTGTACAAATCATAAAGAACTGTGTATGTCACCATCACATCTTTAGCTACTATTAAAGGTGCAATTGGAATATTTAAAGGAAACTTACTCATTTTTTTAGAAGCCAATTTAATTAACTCTGATACCTCATCAAAATCTCCTGAATTCAAACAAGAATCATTGCCTCTGCCAAAAACAAACGCTTCATAAACTTTGATCGTTGTAAATCCAATATACCTCCTACAACTTCTTTTAATCCTTCCTCGTAACAAAATTCTTTTAACACTTTTTCTGCAGCTTTTTCTGTTGGTTCTGCCCTTAAAAACATTATTATCACATCAACTTGCTAATATCCGTGTTCAACAGTTTCAAATATGTTTTATTCGCCCTTATAACGTCAAAGGTATCTATTTTATTTCTACCTTCTAATACCGCACTGCAACCAGATAAAAGCAGAATAAAAGCTTTTTCAGTTGCAGGAAAATCCCAATGAACATTTTTTCCTCCCCATTTATTGAAAGCCAATGTGAACAAAAAATTGCTGATATCATTAAGAAGCTTTTTAGCCTCTTTATCCTGCCATTTAACCTTACCCAACTTTTTAAAGAATTCCACTGTAGGTTGAGGTGTTTTTTGGTTTGAATCGAAGTTTTCCAATAATAACACTATCCGTGTGGCCATAGTTCCATTTTCTACCCCGTATAGATCCTCTTGATAAATTTTATGAGCAGTGCGAATACTATAAAGGTCACCGATAAAAGTATAAATCACCCAAAAATGCTTTATGCCGATTAAAGGTGCTAAAGGAATACTCAAAGGAAACTTACTTAAATGTTTAGCTGCTAAAAGCTCTAAATCCGAATACTCATTATTCTTAGCACCATACCTCTTATCAACACTAGAATCAATAGGATTATCCATATGGACAAGCTTTTCATAAATTTCATTCTCTTGTAATGATAATATCCCATCCACTACTTCTTTTAATCCTTCAACATTATTAAACTCATCTAAAACTTTATTAGCAACTTTATTAGTCGGTTCTGCACTAAATAATCCCATATTAACCACCTCACTACCAGGGCCATCGAATTTTATTTTTAATCCAGTTTACGGCTGAAGATACTGCTTTTTTAACAGTGCTTGCTACTTTCTTCACTGTATTTACAGCTTTGGTCACCACTTTCCTAACTGTAGTGATCACCTTTTTAACAGTCTTTTTTACTGTGGTAACAGCTTTCTTAACAACTGTTTTAACATTGTTAATCACTTTATTTACAACCTTCTTAACTGTAGTCACAGCTTTAGGAATCTGTTGCTTAACTGTAGTAGTAATCTTATTGATCACATTTCCTATGCCGGTCTTCACAGCATTTACAGCCCGATTAATAAATTTTTTAGTTGAATCTGCTAAGTAATTGAGATTTCTGTTTAAAAAGCCTCCAATTTCACCATAAATATTCCATATTTTCTTAATAGGATCCGGACTAATCAAAAGATTACCAAGTTCTCCTAAACCCCTCTTAAACTGAAAACTGCTGAAAGCAGTTGCAGCAGCGATTAATTTCTCATTACCAGTTAACTTAGCCAATCCCTTAAAAATATCTGCAACCCAACCCACAGGATTCGGAAGAAGAACATTCCCTATAAATCCCACAATATCCTGCAATCTTTCAGGGTTACGCAACCCAAACTTCTGAGTTAAATCACTCAAAAAATTTCCAAATTTACGTATTAACCAGTTTTCAGCAAGACTTATTCCTATTTTTATTCCTGCTTTTTCCAGTACTCCTGCCAAGAATTTGCCAACAATTGTTCCTGCTCTGCCAATGGGTATGATTGCTACCAGATTTAGCAAGAAATTGGCAATAGACATGTTTCCATTTTCGTCTATTCCAAAACCATAGTAAAGTAATGCTTTAATGTTTTCTCCACCCCACATTTTATTCAAATTACTGTATCCATAGAAATGGTAGAAGTTAGTGTCAAAAAAGTCCCATATATTACCAGTCTGCCATGCCTTTTGGCCCGCTTGTATAAGTTTATCCCAAGTATAAAACTGGAAACCAAAAGGATTAAAAGGACTATTCAAAATTCCTGCAAATGGACCATATACAGACCCCTTATTATTATATTTCCATGCTTCATTACTGTCTCTGGCCAAGCCAGATAAAGGATTGTCATTACCCATTAAATAAGGTGTAAAAGGGCCAAAAATCGAAAATTCATTATAATTACCAGAACCAGTATTAATTTGACCATTACCAAGATTTCCATTATCCCCATAATTTCCATAATGATTCCCATTACCGTTTTGAGTAGAACCTCCAGAACCTGATCCTAAACCACCCCCAGAATTACCATAATGATTCCCATTAGAGTTCCCATTTCCAGAATTTAAAGGATTCCAATGACCCCAAGGATTAGGATAAACACTCAAAAGCAAGCTCGCATTATTATTAGTCATGTTAAGATCAGTTTGATTTCCTGAAACCATCACAGTATTATTAATTAAACCAACATTCTCTACTTTCCCAGAAACGTTCAAATACACTATTGAACCACTTGTAAGGTTTCCAATACTCCACAATCCAGTAAAAGGATTATAAGAATTAGAAGAGATACTAATATGTTTAAATCCATTAGGAATATAATAAGTTGTTTTAACTCCTGTAGCATCACTTGGACCATTATTTTTCACTGTAATCGTTAGTTTAACAGTATCCCCAACATGCAGTGAAGTATTGCTAGCATTTATTGTAATTGCAAGGTCAGCCCTTGTATTTACAGTTGTAGATTCGCTGCAAACATTATTAGCTGTGTTTAAATCAAGAGTATCTGAACTTACACTTACAATGTTGGTAATGGAACCATCAAGAGTCGGAGAAGGAATTTTACCTTTAATCAAAACTGATTTTGAACTATTTACACTTAAAGTTCCTAAATTAAGTGATCCTGTCCAGTTACCCCACACACTTCCATTATCTAGTGAATACTGAATATTTTGTAGTTGTGATGGAAATGTATCACTTAATATTGCATTTCTTGCATCAGATGGTCCCAGATTACTCACATTAATTGTATAGGTTAATTCTTCACCTGCTGAAACTGGATCCTGACTATCAGCTATTTTAATGGAAATATCTGCCACATTTGCTTTAACAGATAAATCATAGAGTATGGGTGATGTCTGGCCAGATATGATCTGGAAGGTGACTAGGACTTGTAAATATCTTCCAGGTAATGTTGAACTTAGAATCATTCCATTTTGCGCTTCTTCCCAGTTTGACCAGCTTATTTTATCATTACTACTTCTAACTTGGACTTCTAAGCTTGTATTCTCAGGTATAAAACTATTCCAAGAAATAACGCCCCAAGGAAGATTATTCACACCAGAATCATGTGTTATGGTCCATGTTCCAAGTTTTGTGGTTATTGTACGTGATATTGCGCCAGTCATATCACTGTAACCATAATGAAGCCCTCCAGGGATTCTTTTTGATAATTCTATGGTATTTGTGGCTGGATTTATTCTTTTAATGTATTCATCACCATAATTAACTACCCACACTTTGCCATCAGCATCCATAGATAAGCCTGTTGGAGTATTTCCAACATTTATTGTGGCTTTTAAAACTCCATCATTAGAATATCTGGTTACTGTACCTGCAAGTGAGTTTGCAATCCAAATATCTCCATCATCTGTAACCGTAATACCTCTAGATTGCGTTGGACAGCTTTTTGTCCATTCTATTGTACCTGTTAATGTATCAATTTTTGTGAGTTTAGAATCTGTCCATCCTGAGACAAAAAGATGATTGTTTCTATCAATTCCAAGCCCATAAACAAAATGACCCACATTTATTTTTGTAAATGAGTTAGTTTTCGGATCTAATCTAAGTACATTAGTTCCATTATGGCCAGAAGACCATATAATTCCATTTTGATCAATTATAACACCATAAGAAGTATGAGCTACTGGTGAAACATCAACAGTCTTAATAATTTGCCCATTAGAACCATTTATATAATAGAACTTCATTGTTGCATAAGTTCCAACCCATATGTTATTTTGAGCATCGACTGCAACTCCTCTAGGCCCCGGATTATATGAATCATTAGCGTAACTTCCCGTGTATTGTCCCGGAACATAAGTACCTTCTTTTCCGGGGATTAGAATAATATCATAAATGACACATTCATCAGCGCCCCATGCAAGTAATTCAGCCCCACTAATCACCCCATCATCATTTAAATCTCTGGAAGTCTCAATAACACCATTCCTATTTCGGTCAATGTATCCTCCATTTTCATATAATCCAATTTTAACTGCTGTACCCGTCTGTCTGTTTGCAACCCAGCAATTTCCCTGAAGATCAACTGTTGTTCTTGAAGGTGAAGAATATGAATAAGGACTTACACGATAACGAGCCAGTTCCCTACCAGTTCGTGTATCTATCTTTGAAACTGTTCCATTGTTACTATTAGGAACCCAAATAAAAGGAATAGTTGTTGGCGGATTAGAAATCTGTAATTGATTGTGAGTAGTGTTATGCTCTAATCCTGCCATTGTCCCATTATCAAAATCAATATCATTAGTATAATCATAATTAAAATTAGATGCAAAAGCAGAATTGCAAAATATCATTGTAAATAATGATATAAAGATTAAAAATATTAATTGCCACTTCATATTGATTTCCCATTTAATTAATTATTAATTAAGAATCATACTTATATCATAAAAAGCCTTTCTCTTTTATGACAAATGGTAATCTTTATATATAAAAGTAATACAATATTATTAATTTAATTGCATTAAAAACGTATTTAAAGATCATTTATAGTTTTAATATAAATATTTAAATTCTAATGATCAAAAAGAATTGTATTATTCATTATATCATTCTAAAATCAAATATATTACACATGATTAATTATAAATTATAATTAGTAAATTTATATCCAAAAATAAGGTTTATAAATGTTATAAAATAAAACTTATGAGATTATACAGTTATTTGTACTTAAGTATATAAATTATCATAATACATTTAAACTTTTTAAATCTAAAACAACAATATAATTTATTTAAAGTAAAAATAATTGATTTTATCATATATTAATAAGATAAATTAATACTAAAGATAGTGTACACTTCTAAGATCCATTTAAGTAAAACGGTTAATAGATAAATTCAATAGCTCCTTGGAATAAATAAAAATCATTACATTATAGGGATCATAATTATGATCGTAGTTACAGGAGCAACAGGACATCTTGGAAACGTACTTGTTAGAAAATTATTAGAAAATAGAGAAAATGTAAAGGTAGTAGCTCGCTCTTCTGCTGATCTTAATCCACTTAAAGGACTGGAAGTTGAAATTGTAGAAGGAGATATTCAAGATGTTAATTCACTGATTAATGCTTTCCAAGGAGCCGAAATAGTATACCATCTTGCAGGAATTGTTTCTATACTGCCCGATACCGATGGACACTTACACCGAGTAAACGTTATAGGAACCCGTAATGTAGTTGATGCTTGCCTTAAAACTGGTGTAAAGCGTTTGGTTTATACGAGTTCAATCCATGCTCTAAAAGAACCGCCACGCGGCATTCCAATTGACGAGACTTGTTCGTTTGAACCTCAATATTCAAGAGGTGGTTACGATCAGTCTAAAGCTCGTGCATCGCTTGAAGTTTTAAAAGGAGTTGAAAAAGGTCTTGATGCTGTTTTGGTTTGTCCAAGTGGTGTGATAGGTCCTTATGATTATAGAATTTCTCAGATGGGACAGTTATTTGTGAATTTTTTAAAGGGTAGTCAAATAGCATATGTTGATGGGGCTTATGATTTTGTTGATGTTAGAGATGTTGCAGATGGGATTATTCTTGCCTCAAGATATGGTAGAAGTAGTGAAACCTATATTTTATCAGGCGAAACAATTACAGTTCACGATTTAATGAAGTATCTTGAAGAAATTACTGGAATGAACGCACCAAAGTTTAAAATGCCATTATGGTTTGTAAAAGCCGTTTCTAAATTTTCTCCAATATATTACAAATTTAGTAAGAGTAAACCACTGTTTACTGGTTATTCTATTGAAGTATTAAATAGTAATTGTGAAATAAGTTCTAAAAAAGCTAAAGATGAGCTTGGTTTTTCACCTCGCCCTATAAAAGAATCTATTAAGGATTCTGTGGAATGGTTTAAGAGAAATAATTATGTTTAAAATAAAAACAAACCTGAGATATCAGGTTTAAATATTAATAATAAAACTATTATTTTTTTTATTTTGAGTTCTGTTCAATATTTTTACGATAATTAACCAGATCTTCAACTGTAACTACTGGCATGTCATGTTTTATGGCAAAATTTACTATTTCTGGCATACGTGCCATTGTTCCATCATAATTAGTAAGCTCACAGAGCACACCACATGGTTTTAACCCTGCTAAACTCATCATATCAACAACGGATTCTGTATGTCCTCTGCGTTCCAGTACACCTCCTGGACGAGCTCTTAGTGGAAATACATGCCCTGGCCTGTGAAGATCTTCAGGTCTTGCATTATCTGCAATAGCAGTTTTAATTGTTTTAACTCTATCATATGCTGATACACCAGTAGTAACTCCTTCTGCAGCTTCAATAGATACTGTAAACGCTGTTTTAAATCGGCTGGAGTTATTTTTTACCATCATTGGTAATCCTAGCTCATTTACTTTTTCATCAGTTAGGCATAAGCAGACAATACCACTGCATTCTCGAATTAAAATAGCCATTTGGGCTTCAGTAAGAGATTCTGCAGCAAAAATTATGTCGCCTTCATTTTCTCTTTGTTCATCATCGGTAACTATTACGCCCTGGCCACAACGCAAGGAATTTAGAGCATTTTCCACTCTGCCCACTGAGTTACCAAATTGTGCCAGTAAATCTTGATTCATGGTAGTAAAACCTCCTTTAAGTTGACTTACATGAATCAGGGCAAAAATAACATAGACTAGTCTAAGAGTAAATACACTACAAGTGATAAAAACTTTGTAGACATTCCTATTCTCTCCCATCCGGACTTTCACCGTCGGCTCTGGATTTTCACCAGATCTGCTGACCTCCTTTAATAAAAAGAAGCGCTCGCGGGCTTCCCAATATAAATCAGGATACCGCCGGTAGGGAATTTCACCCTGCCCTGAGAATAAGTCATTGGTATATCATTTTTTATAAGATAAAAAACTTTCGAAGTTAACTGAAATAAAAAATTAAAAAATATTTTTTAAATTAATTTTTCCACAATTTCCTTAAATGAATCTGCAATGTAATTTATCTGTTCTTCACTGAATCCATAAACACTACATTTAAACCATTTAGTCTGCCCACGTTTTATCCCCACGATATTTCTCTTTTTAAGTTCTTCATATAGGAAAAAGCCTCTTCGCGGATGTTTTTCGGCAATTTTATCGAAAATTGGAGTTTCAAATCGGGTGAGGTCATGGTCTTTAGGTCTTGTACCAATTTGTTTTATGCCTTCAATTTCTTCCATTTGTCTTACAAAATTTCTAGTCTTATTCACTTCTTCATCCCAATTCTCGACCCTCTCTGCAACATAAGATAGTGATGCCATCAAAGTGACTATTGGTGCTCCTCTACTGGTACATCCAAGCATCTCAATCTCCTTAACTTGATGTCTTTTAGAAACCTGAAGCACTTTATCTGCATATTCTTCTCTCATTCCAAGCACGCCGATTGGTCCTGAGGCTGCCATGCTTTTATGACCACTTCCAACCACAAAATCCATGTTCAGATCTTTAGCATCAATAGGTAACCTTCCCATAGAATAAGCACAATTTAAAATGATTGGAACACCTTTTTCATGCGTTATATTTCCTATTTTCTTTGCATCTGTTAAATTACCGTAATCACCATCAACATGGGTAAGTAATGCAAGTTTAACGTCTGTTCCTTTATCAATAGCATTTTCTAAAGTTTCCTTATAACTTTTAGGGGTTATCTTATACTCTGGATGTTCGTTATTTGGAACTTCAATCATTTTAAGCCCATTTCGCTCTGCAGCAAGATGGGTGGTGTAATGTGCATTTCCATCTACAATTACGGTATCTCCCGGATCACATAAGGCATGCATTATGGCAAATTTACTTTCTCTCGCCCCATGAGTGGTTCTAACTTCATCAACATTGATAAATTGAGCTAAATCATCTAAAAATCCAGTAATTGAGGGGGCAGGTATCTGATCCAGTCTTCCAGCACAGTAATCACAGACACTGTAACCATCAGAATATTCTAATAGGGCTTTTTTTGCTTCAACAGGCAAAATTCCTCCGCGCTGAAGAGGATTTAGATTTAAATTGTCTCTTTCTGTACTTCTTGTAAGTCCATAGTCCTTGCATTCCATTATAATCACGTATCAGTATTTTCTAATTAAGTATTCTCTTTTATTTTTGTAGGTCGTCGTATGCAGACAATGCTGCTACTGCACCTTCTGCACATGCCACAACCCATTGATTAATTCCCCCAGTAATATCTCCTGCAGCATATATTCTAGGTATATTAGTTCTATGGCTTTTATCAGTTACAATATATCCTGGTTTATTTAATTCTATTCCGATATCTTTTGCTAAGCTGTTAAAGGGTATTTCTCCCACTGCTATAAATATTCCATCTATGTCATATTCTCCTTTTTCACCAGTTTTTCTGTTTTGCAGAACTACTTTTTCTACAACTTTATCTCCCTTTATTTCATCCACAACAGTATCCCATATTATTGGAATTTCTTTTTCTTCTAATTTTTCATGCAGATATTTTTCTGCCCTGAGTTCATCTCTTCTATGAACGACAGCAACATAAGAGCCGATATTATCCAGATATAATGCCCCCTGGGCTGCTGTATTTCCTCCACCAATTGTTAGAATTCTTTTACCGACAAATAGGGGCCCATCGCAAACTGCACAGTAAAAAACACCCCTTCCAAGGAACTCAGATTCACCGGAAACTCCTAATTTTCTGTGGGTGGTTCCTGTGCATAAAATCACTGATCTGGCCTTATAATCATTTTTCTGGGAGGATACTATTATTTCATCCTCGTTTTTTATCTCTATTTTCTGGACTTCTTCAAGTTCATTGATTCTGGCATATTTTAATGTCTGTTTTTTGGTATATTCTATTAATTGTCTGCCTGGAATTAATTCAAATCCGGGATAATTCTCCATATTAGGAACCATTAATGCTGCCCCACCAATAACACCTTTTTCAAGAATTAAGGTTTTTAATCCCTGTCTCCCGGCATAAATTCCTGCCGTTAATCCTGCAGGCCCTGATCCTACGATAATAACATCATATTCGTCCATTTAACCACCATAATATTTTGCTAAATATGGCTCTTTTAATTACTCAAATGATTTTATCTGACTTTTTTAGATTTTCTTCAACTAATTATATTCTGTATTTTATCTTTCAAAAGTTTATTCACAAGCTTACCATCTGCTTTTCCTTTGAGTTTTTTCATGGCCATACCCATAAGTGGACCCATTGAACCCATCCCACGATCTTCTATCATTTTTTCATTGGATTCCACTATTTCATTTATTATCCCTTCAACTTCTTTATCAGATAGCATTATTAAATTCAGGCTTTTCGCTGCTTCTTCAGGGGAATTGTTTTCTTTGCATACATTTGCTAAAATATCGGAAATAGCATCTTTAGAAATTTTACCTTCTTCCAAAAGATTGAAGGTATCAAACAGAATTTCATCTTTTAATTCATCTATATCGCATCCATCCCTTCTTAACTCTATTAATGTGTAAGCAAGAGTTGAAGCAAGAGTTGTAGAATCTGTATCCGTTTCTTTTTTAATATTTTCGAAACTGCTTACTTTATCATTTTTTACAAGCTGTTTTGCAAGATCTTCGCTTAAATTATACTGTTTAATTATCCTTTCCTTCTTCTCTTCTGGAAGTTCAGGTAAATCGGATGCTATATCTTCAAGATGTTCTTTTGAAATACTTATTGCTGGAATATCTGTTTCTACATACATTCTGCTTGCTGTGGGGAGCGGTCTCAAGTATTCTGTGTTTCCATCAGGTGTTACTTTTCTTGTTTCCTCCGGAATCCCCTCAAGCGCCATTTTAGCCCTTCTCCGTACTTCCTGTAAAGCATTAATCACTTTTTCTTTATCATCTGCAACCAGAATAAAAGCATCACTCTCTCCAGCCCCTATAAATTCATTTAAAGCAGTTACTTCATGTTCCACAATACCATAAGCTGGAAGTTCATCTGTATGGAAGAGGCCTGATACTCCCATTTTTTTAGCATATCCTGCAAGTTCCGTTCCAAATCTTCTCCCTGGCTGAATTTCCATTCCAATTAACCCCTTAAATCCGTTGAGTTTAATTGCATAAACACTTTCAGCTTTAGCTATAATTTTAGAACTTGTTTCACCTAAAACTTTGGCAACATCATATAAATTATCATCAACTGATGCATTTCTATTAATTAACTCATCTCTTATTTTTAAAAGATTTATCTGTCTTTTAACTTCATTTTCAACCATTTTTGGCATTAAATCTAGGTCTTGAACTCCTTTTATTTCAACTCTAGCCCCTTCAAGGATTGATATGTTTAGATCCTGGCGTATGGTTCCTAGTCCTCTTTTTACTTTAGTGCTTCTTAATATCTGCCCGATTTGATATGCAACTTCTTTTACTTGCTCTGGATGATTCATGGAGGGATCTGTTGTTATTTCAACAAGCGGAATTCCCAGCCTGTCCAGTCTGAATGTAACCATGCCTTTTTCATGCCCTATTCTTCTTGCAGCATCCTCTTCAAGGCATAAATTTTCAATTACAACTCTTCCATAATCTGTTTCAATATATCCATCAGTTGCGACAAGTCCTGTCCTCTGAAATCCTCCAGTGTTACTTCCATCTATTACCTGCTTTCTCATTACATGGAATTCATCAACAACATGCATGTTAAGGAGAGTTGCTAGAATAAGAGATATTTCAAGAGCCTCCAGGTTTAAAGGATGTGGGGGTTCTTCATCAGCTTCAACAAGACAGGTTTCATGAGCATATGCTTCATAAATAAAGTTTAGTTTTCTTCTCGCCTCTTCAAACGCCGCTCTATCTATTTTTCCAAGTTCGCTTTGAGTGGGTCTTAAATTTCTTAGAATTTTAAATTCCGGCTCTATATCGGTAAGATTACAATCACATGCGCAGAACAGCTTTTCATCTGTGTTGAGCTGCTGGTGTATTTCAAGTCCCATTTTGAGTCCAAGTTTTTTATAATCAAGCATTAAATCACCGTAAATTATATTAGATTAAAAAATATTTTAAAGAAAGTTTATCCTGAATTTCTCCTGCAATATTTGTCTGCATTATATTTTGGACTTCATCTAACTTATCTGTCTGCCCTAAAGCCCATATAAGCTTTATAAAAGCAGTTTCAGGTAACATATCACCTGCAGAGATCACTCCTGCAGATATAAGCTTTCTTCCAGTACTGTAAACATGCATATCCACCGCCCCGTAAAGACACTGGGATGTCATAACTACGGGTATTCCATTGTCTGCTGCCCTTGCAAGTGATGGGATGATATCCTCCGGGCAATGTCCAAGTCCTGTTCCTTCTAAAACGATTCCTTTATAGCCTTTGTCCACATGGTAGTCTATTAGTTCTCCAGAAATCCCCGGATAGCTTTTAATAAATGCTACATTTGGTTCAAGAGCGTCTTGAAGTTTAACTTCACCATCGATCCTTTTTTTGTAATTTATTTCCTTATCTAAAATTTTAATATTGCCATTATGTACTCTGGCAATTGGAGATATGTTTATACTTCTAAAAGTATCTCTTCTTGATGTGTGCATCTTTCTTACTTTCGTTCCTCTATGTAAATTACAATAAGAATCATTTTCAGTTCCATGCATACAGACCATTACCTCTGCTATATCAGATTTAGCTGCAGTAACTGAATTTAAGAGATTCAGGTATGCATCTGATGAAGGTCTGTCTGAACTTCTCTGAGCTCCAGTAAGTACAACTGGCACGGGAGTGTCCAGAATAAAGCTTAATGCTGCTGAAGTGTAGTGCATGGTGTCTGTTCCATGGGCAACAACAACACCGTAAGCTCCATCATTAATTTCATCTGCTATTGATCTCGCAGATTTAATCCAGTACTCGGGTTTCATGTTTTCACTTAAAATATTTAAAACCGCATTTCCTTTGATATTTGCAAGTTCAAGAAGCTCTGGATTTGCCCTTAAAAGGTCATCTGCAGTGAACGCAGGGTGAACGGCTCCTGTTTTGTAATCAATTATGGATGCTACAGTTCCACCAGTAGATATAATGGAAATATCCCTCTTTTCAGGGTTTTTTTCAATATTAAGTGGTTTTAATTCAATTTTTGGCTTTTCACCCTTTTTTATAAGCTTTATATCGGCATCCTTTATTTCTAAACCAATATTATAACCATTATTAAGTTTTAAAACCACATGCTTATCATCAGCATCTTCTGCCCTATCTAAGATCATTCCTTCATAAGAAATATCTTTTTTAATTATTTTGACGCTGTCACCAATAGAAATACCGGCTGAATCTAAAAATACTTTGGAATCTCCTCTGTAACTCATAAAATCACTCTTATTTTAATTAATAAAACTTTAAAAATTATATTTTAATTAACTTATAAACACAGATAATATCTTTAACTTTGAATATTATAAATTAGATCAATTTTACCGATGTGATACTATGGATGAACATGTAATAGAGGCACTTGGAAAAACAAGAGTAGTTGTCAGAGATGGAAAAGTTGTGGAAGTCGGAGAACCAGAAATTAATTACTGCCCTCTTTTTGATAAATACAGGGGAATTAAAGAGCTTACCCCTGAAGCGATCAAAAAAAATATAGAATTTAGAATTAAAGATTTTGGAATGTGCACAGGGGATAGAGTATTGCGTATGAAGGATTTTTTATCATTTGGGGTTTCTGAAACATTAGGCACGCTCCTTGATGAAAATATAATCGATTGTGCAGTTATTGTCAGTGAAGGGTGTGGAACTGTGATTGTAACTGATCCTGAATTTGTTCAGGGCATGGCCGGTAGAATATCTGCTTTTTTAAGCACTTCTCCAATTACCGAAATCATAGACGCAGTCGGAGCTCAAAATACCCTTGATCCTGAAACTGCTGAAATTGATCAGATTAAAGGAGCATTAAAATCTATTGGTATGGGTTATAAAAACATAGCAGTTACAATAATATCTCCCGAAGATGCAAAAAGGCTTAGAGAAATTGAAAAAGAACATGAAGACATTAAAATTTATATATTCGCTGCTCATGTAACTGGAATGTCAAAAAATGATGCAGAAGCTCTATTTGATACTGCAGATGTTGTGACTGGTTGTGCATCAAAGTATATAAGAGAAGTAGGAAAAGATCGAGAAGTATTCGCAGTTGGAGCTTCAATACCTATTTATGGAGTTACTGAAGATGGAGAAAATTTTTTAAAGATAAGAATTGATAAAATTGGGGGTTTAAAGGATAAACCACATGCTAAAATACCTGATCCTTTAATTTAGTAGAAATACGCCAATAAAAATTAATCTATCCCTGCAAGGGCACGAATCAGAGAACTCTGGGTTATAAGGCCTACAAGAATTCCATTTTCTGCCACAGGAATTCTCTGATAACCTTTATCTGCCATTACTTTTGTAATTTCCATGATAGGTGTGTCTTTGTTTGCCACATACAGATCTTTACTCATTAAATCACCAACTTTGAGACCTAAAGCTTCTCCCCCCGCTAAAAGAACATCTCTATGGGTTATTATTCCCACAAGTTTCTTATCATCAACAACAGGAAGTCCCCCAACATTACATCTCATCATTTTCAATTTAGCGGCTGCAACAAGGTCATTTGGTGAAGTTACATGAACCTCTTCTATCATAATGTTCTTTGCCTGTAGTTTTTTAATCATAAGTTTATTTTATTTTAACATATATATTAAGATAAAGACCAAAATTTTAACAATTTCAATTTTTTTAACTACGAGGGATTAAAAGTGACTCAATTAGAATCTGCTAGAAAAGGCCAAATCACCAATGAAATGGAAAAGGTTGCAAAAGAAGAGAATATAGAAATTCAAAAACTTATCAAACGATTATCAAAAGGATATATCACAATTCCAAAGAATGTTAATGGTAAAAGTATTCCTAAGGGCATTGGTAAGGGATTAACTACCAAGATCAACGCTAATGTAGGTTCATCTTCAGAAATAGAAAACATAGAAAAAGAAGTGGAAAAAGCCAGAACAGCGGTTAAATACGGCGCTGATGCTGTAATGGATTTGAGCACGGGTTCACATTTAAAGGGGGTTAGGAAAGAAATAATAGGGGCAATTGAAGTTCCAATTGGAACTGTTCCTATATATGAGGCGGCTGTGGGAGCATCTAAGAAAAAAGGTGCAGTAATCAACATGGATGAAGATGATATGTTTAACGCCATAATCAACCAGGCTAGAGAAGGCGTTGACTTCATGACTATTCATTCAGGAATTACAATGGACACTGTAGACAAAATAAGAAATTCAAACAGAATTATGGGTATTGTAAGCCGTGGAGGAGCATTTTTGGCCGCATGGATACTTCAAAATAAAGAAGAAAACCCTCTTTATAAAAATTTTGATTATTTACTGGAAATAGCCCATGAATATGATGTAACCCTTAGTTTAGGGGATGGATTAAGGCCAGGATGTCTGGCGGATGCCTCAGATATTCCCCAAATTCAGGAACTAATAATACTTGGTCAGCTTGTTGAAAGGGCCAGAGAAGCTGGAGTTCAAGTCATGGTTGAAGGGCCAGGGCATGTTCCACTTGATCAAATTGAAGCAAATATGAAAATTCAGAAAACAATCTGTAAAGGGGCTCCATTTTACGTTTTAGGTCCAATTGTAACTGATCTTGCTCCGGGCTATGATCATATAACCTCTGCAATCGGAGGTGCCATAGCCGCCTTTTCAGGGGCTGATTTCCTATGTTATGTCACTCCAAGGGAGCATCTTGCAATTCCTGACGTTGAAGCCGTAAAAGAGGGTGTTGTTGCATCTAAAATAGCTGCACAAGCTGCTGATGTGGCTAAGGGAATAAAAAGTGCATGGAATAGTGAGCTTCAGATGGCCAGGGCAAGAAGATGTTTTAACTGGGAAAAGCAGTTTGAGCTGGCATTTGATCACGAAACACCGCGTAAATACAGGGAAAGTACACCTACAAAGGGCGATATGTGCACTATGTGTGGGGAATTCTGTGCTTTAAGGATTGTAAGGGATAATTTAGGTTAGAACTTTCTTTTTTTATTTTATATTCTATTTTAATTGTTACTGGATACTCTTCGAAAAAATAAAATACTTAAACATATAAAAGTATTACTTGGTGGTAATATGAGATCCAGAATTAACATGCTTCGAAATACGAGCACATATGCATTTGATTCATGTCCAACATGTGGATCTGATATGTTAATAAAAATAGATGAATATAACTATCCAACTGGATGGTTAGAAGTATATGAATGCCAGGGATGTGGATCTGTAATTGAAAAAATAATAGATTAAATAACGGGTTTTAATAACGGGCTTAATTTTTGTTAAAATCTATTATAAACTAAATTATGGATTCTAAGTAGAATTAATCAGGTTAATTTGGATCAGAAATTAGTTTTAATTTTTAAAGTTTTAAATAACTATTAGTATGTGGGTTTAAATATAATTGAACATTGAAGGAGTGGATATTGTGGCTATGGAACATGTTGAAGGAGAAAATAAGGGTAAAGTAATTCTTTATGCATTAAGTACTTGTGGATGGTGTAGAAAGACTCGAATGCTTCTTGAAAGCTTGAAAATAGATTTTAATTATATTTATGTTGATCTCTTGAAGGGTGATGAAAGATCCGAAATTATAAAGGAAGTACAAAAGTGGAATCCTCAGCTTTCTTTTCCAACAGTAGTAATCAATGATGAGGATGTTATTGTAGGATTTAGAGAAGATGAAATTAAGGAGAAGCTTCAATGAACAACGATATCAGCGACCAGGAACTTGATGAATTTTATAAGAAGGTAAAAAAAGATGTTGAAGCTCATGGATATCATCTAAATCCTGATGTGGAGTTCACTAAATATCTCCTTAAAAATATATTACTGAATGAACAGCGTTATGGCTATGGGTCGTGTCCATGCCGCCTTGCAGCAGGTAATAAGGAGGAAGACCTTGATATCATTTGCCCCTGTGACTATAGGGATCCTGATTTAAATGAGTATGATACATGTTACTGTGGTCTCTATATTTCTGGAGACATCTTAAATGGTAAAAAAGAATTAACATCGATACCTGAGAGAAGACCTGCTCCAAAAGAACGAGAACAATCAAAAAGCGAATTAGGAAGCGTAATTTCTTCTTTAGATGTTCCTGTATTTAGATGCAGCGTTTGTGGTTATTTATGTGCAAGGGAAGAACCTCCAGAAGTATGCCCAATCTGTAAAGTTGGAAAAGAACGTTTCAAAAGGTTTATTTAAACTAAAATTTCTCTATTTCTTTTAATAACTAAAACAAATATTTAAATTCCATTTTTATCTATTCATTTTCACATTTAAGAATTCTAAGTTAAATTATATCCATAAAATTAGGATTTTTGATTAAAAATAAATAATAAATATTTATCCAACAATATTATTACTGTATATAAATTGAAATGTTTTGGCTGATTTAATATGGCGTCCATTCTGAACTTTGCTAAAAAAAATACAGATAATATAATTACTCCTTTTGGCCAAACTGATGTTTTACTGATTTATGCAATTGTTGCAGAAAAATTAAAGAAATATTTAAAGAATCGAGAACTTGCAAGTAAAATATGGCTGCCGAAAGGATATGTCCGCTATTTACTTAAAAGAGGATCAAAATTAGATCCTCTATATGTTGAAGAACTGGTTAAAGCTGTGGATTTAGATTTTTTAGAGCTTAGATCAAAGGAAAAGCACTTGAAAGATGCAAAAAATGATATTACAGATTTACAGAATAAGGTCTGGCAGTATTTCCTTCCAAGAAAACTGGCTGATTTCTTTTATGCAACAAATCATGAAAATCCGGGAGGAGAAATAGACAGAATATTTTTTGATATTGACAGATTTAAAGGAATTTCAGCAGAGCAGGCACAGATAGCTACAAAAATTTTTGTAGAAACCATAAAAGAAGATAAAGAACTCCCTAATGTACTTGGAGACATTGATCCATTTATTTACTGGACTGGAAATTCATTTCATGTCTTTTTCTTTTTAGATCACAAGGAGCCGAATTCATTTTATGAAAAATATTTCCGGTATTCAAAAGATGACCCTGAAAGAAATTTTACAGGTAAATGGGCTAAAAAAGTGGATAAACAGGCTGATTTTAAAGTTTTAGGAGGACATGAAAGACAGGGGAATTCAATAAATATAGACCCATCACAGACTCCTTCAGGTAAATTAAGCCGAGTACCGTTAGGTTCGCTCCATATGAGTGATCCAGATACTGTGGATGGGGTTTCAGTTCCTGTAACTGAAAAAATGCTTTATGATGAGGAATTATGGGTTAAACTGGCAAATTACAGGCCAAAAGATATCATTGAAAATCTCAATCAATTTGAAAAATGCTTACCTGAAGATTTCAGGTGATTAAAATTAATTTTGGAGCTTTCACCAGGACCCTTGAAAGAATTGAAAATACCAGTTCTCAAAATGAAATGGTAGCAATTTTATCGGGGCTTTTTAAAGATATTGAGCCAGAAGAAATAGATAAGGCATGTTACATGGTGCTAGGACGAATAGCACCCCCATATGAAAGTATTGTTCTTGGATTAAGCGAAAAAACGGTTCAATCTGCAATATCTCTTGCAGGTGGAATTCCAAAGGATGAAGTTGAAGAAAAGATACGTAATCTTGGAGATATTGGCGAAGTAGCAGTTAAAATGGTTAAGAATATGGAAAATCCTTTTAAAGACTATTTTGATTATACTGGAGAACTATCTGTAAAAGATATCTTTGATGGTTTAAGGAAAATTGCTTATACATTTGGAAAAGGTTCTCAGGAAATTAAAAAGAAAATACTGGCTTCAATGCTTATAGAAGCTGACGAAGTGGGCAGAAAATACATCGCACGGCTTGCTGAAGGCACTATGCGCATTGGCGTTGGAGATATGACTATTTTAAACGCTTTATCTGTTGCTTTTTTCGGTTCAAAACAAAAAAAGGCAGAACTTGAACATGCTTATAATGTAAGTTCAGATATAGGGCTTGTTGCCAGAGTTCTAAAAAATAAAGGAATTAAGGGCATTAATGAAATAAAAATTACAATTAATAGGCCTATTAAAGTCATGTTAGCCCAACGTGTATCTAAATTTGAGGATATCAGGAATAAAATTAAATCTCGTGATATTTCAGCCGAAGAAAAATTTGATGGTGAAAGAATTCAGGCCCATAAGGATGGAAAGAGTGTTAAATTATATTCGCGCCGTTCGACCGACGTAACCTCTCAATTTCCTGATCTGGTTGAAAATATTAAAAGATACGTAAATGTAGAAAAAGCGATTTTAGATGGTGAAGCAATGGCATATGACTTTGAAAATGATATTTTTGCTTCTTTTCAGATATTGATGCAGCGGAGGAGAAAATATGATGTTAAAGAGTATAGAAAAAAGATTCCAGTTAGATATATGGTTTTTGATGTTCTTTATGTGGATGGAAAATCATTTATGCACACCGGTTATCCTGAACGCCGGAATAAACTTGAAACACTTATTGAGGGTTCAAAATATATTGCTTTAGCCAATCGAAGGGTTAGTTCAGACATGAATAGCATAGATGATTTCTTTCAGGAATGTTTAAATAAAAATTTAGAGGGTATTGTGTGTAAATCATGTGCAGAAGATTCATATTATCAAGCAGGGGGACGAGACTGGACATGGATTAAATGGAAAAAAGAGTATATCGGTAAACTGTCAGATACCCTTGATTTAGTTATTTTAGGTGCATATGCAGGGAGAGGCAGACGTAGTGGTACATACGGGGCTCTTTTATGTGCTGCTTATAATCATACTGAAGATACCTTTGAAACTGTTTGTAAAGTGGGAACTGGATTTTCTGATAAACAACTGGCAGATATGCCTGAAAAGCTTGCTGATGCTGGAGTATATAAAATGCCTGCAAGGGCAACTGTAACTAAAGAAATGGAGCCTGATTTCTGGTTTACTCCAAAATATGTTGTTGAGGTACTCGGATCTGAGATTACTAAAAGCCCTGTTCATACCTGTAACTGGGAAGAAGGAAAAAAACAGGGTCTGGCTTTAAGATTTCCGCGATTTATAAGATGGCGTGAAGAAAAGTCTCCTGAACAAGCTACCACTACAGAGGAAATTTTACAGATGTATAAATGGATTTAAATCATTATTTTAGTTTTATATGGTTGTAAATTTATTTTTCATTTAATTAAATTGTTATAATGATTTTAAATCCAATAATACTTAATATATTTACTTATATTTAATGCCTTTCTTGATAGGATGTAAAGTTTTTTATATACCAATGATCATAAAAGAGTATTACAAAATTATAAAAAATGCATAAAACATGAAATGGATTCTACAGTTTAAATCAATAACAGCTGTAAAGAATCTTATCATGTTAGTATTGGAGGTAAAATAAAATGACAGATGTAATAAAAAGAAATGGCCAAAGAGAACAATTCAAAGAAGAAAAATTAAGAATGTCCATAGAAGGCGCTGTTAAAGATGCGGGGTTTGATGTAGGTCAAAAAAGAGAAGTAATAGAACACGCTTCACAAGATGCTATACAAATGGCAAAAGGAATGGAACAAATAGAAGTTAAACAAATACGTGATACTGTATTAAGAGATTTAGAACAGGATGATCAACAGGTAGCTCAAGCCTGGAGAAATTACGAAAGAACCCATGGAATGAAGTATTAAAATTCCATTAAACCATTTTATTTTTCTTTATTCTTTAACTTAAGTTCATTTTTTTAGCTTTTAAATGCATAATTGTTATATGAAAATTATTTATATCACTTTTCTCATAGTAATAAAGAATTAAATAAATGTATGATACAGGTGGTGATTATATGACTGATGTGATAAAAAGAAATGGTAAAAAAGAACCATTTAGGCCACAAAAACTGAGAAAATCAATTGAAAACGCTGTTACAGATGCGGGTTTTACTTTAACTGATCAGATGGGAACAATTGAACATGCAACACAGGATGCAGAAAATCTTGCAAGAAACAGGAATGAAATAAGTACCAGGGAAATTAGAAATGAAGTTATAAATGATTTAGAAAGCGATGCTCCGGAGGTAGCCCGATCCTGGAAAAACTATGAGAAAACTCATGGAATAAGATAAAAATATGATAAAAATTCCAAGTTTCATTATTTTATTTTTAAAAATATATCCAAAATTAATATCAAATTTAATTTTATCCAGTAATGTGGTAATATGACAGATATAATATTAAGAAATGGTAAAAGAGAACAATATAGTGAAGAAAAAGTAAGAAATTCCATTGAAAGCGCCATTAAAGATGCCAGTTTAGATTTAGAGGATCATAGAGAACTTATAGATAACACAATGAACGATGTGAATAAACTGGTGCAAAAAAGTAAAGAAGTAGGTGCTGATGAAATACGTGATGTATTAATAAGAGATTTTGAAAAGTATTGGGTAGGAGATCAGGTCCCTGTTGCAGCAGCATGGCGAAATTATGAATTAAAACATGGAATAATTTACAAAGACTAGTTTATTTTTTTAAAATTACAGAAACTGGATGCAGATGAATGTATAATATAAACATTACTCATATTTAGATATCTATATTGGACAATTAAATGAAAGTAAATTATTTTATAGGATGTTCTGGCTGGTATTACAATGACTGGGCCGGAAAATTCTATCCAGAAAGAGGATCTAAATCAAAATGGCTGGGATATTACTCTGAACAATTCCAAACAGTTGAAGTCAATAACACATTTTATCGATTTCCAAACGAAAAAACAGTCAAAGGATGGCACGATAGGACACCTGATGATTTTAAATTTACTTTAAAAGCCAATCAACTTATAACCCATAGAAGAATGTTTAAAAACACTAAAAATACTATCAATCGGTTTTATAGACTTGCAGAACTTCTTGAAGATAAGTTAGCCTGTATATTATTCCAGATGCCTCCAAATAAACCAAAAGATCTCGATTTTTTGGAAAATGCAGTTGAGCAACTGGATAATTCAAAAAAGAATGTAATTGAATTTAGACACCTGACCTGGTTTGAAAGTGAAGTTTACAAGATTTTAAATAAATTTAACATAGGATTTTGTTCTGTTTCATCTCCAGACTTGCCAGAAGATATTATAGTTACATCAAACATAGCATATATAAGATTCCACGGTAAAAATGGAAATGATGAAAGATATCGTTATTTATATTCAAAAAAAGAGTTAAATGAATGGGCAGAAAAAATTAAGGAGTCAAAAGCAAGGGAAGTGTTCTGTTACTTTAACAATGATTACAATGCTAATGCAACAAAAAATGCGTTGGTGCTGAAAGATATTTTAGATTGAATTTAAACTTTTTTATAGAATATAAAAATAATAAAAGTCAGGGTCCAATAGCTTTTTTTAGCGTCACCATGTCTTCTTTAAGCTGTGGAAGCAGGTTCCTTGAATATAATGCCGCCGCTGGATGGAATAAAGCCATATATTTCCTGCCATTTAATTGATAAGTCTCACCATGTATCTGTTTAATGTTCTTTTTTCCTATTAATGCATAGGCGGCGCTGTTTCCAAGCAATCCAATTATATCTGGGTCAATCAGCTCTATCTGCTTGCTTAAGTAAAGATCTATACATGTGCTGTATTCTGGCTTTTTTGGTTTTCGGTTATCCTCTGGTCTGCATTTAACAATGGAAGTAATATAAATTTGCGACCTATCCAAGCCTGCTTCATGCAGTATTTCGCTTAATAATTTGCCTGCCATTCCAATGAATGGCCGTCCAGTTTCATCCTCATTTTTACCGGGTGCTTCCCCAATAAGCATTATTTTGGCATATTCTGGTCCTTCTCCAAATACAACCCTTGTTCTGCTTTTATTTAAAGGGCACTGGATACAGGTGCTTGCCACTTTGCAAAGATTTTCAAGATTCATGGTTTATTTTTTGAACAATTGAATATAAGCGTATTTTGGGTTTTTGATACCGTTTTTTCTGAAATTTTTAAAGTAACTTTCTATGGAGTTAATGTACTTTAGCATGGATTTTATTTCCTTGATATTTTTAAAGTTATTTTCTATAATTTCCATGTATTTTTGCACAAATTTTATTTGGGCTTCTAATTTTTCTGTAGCTTCTGATGGGTTTTGATTAATGATCTGGTTGTTTTCCATTCTTTTTACTGCAATTAGAGATTCAGATACTACTTTATATGAAAAAATACCTATTTTTAATGTGATAAATCCTAATGTTGCTATTAATGCCAGTATAAATGCAGATGACACATATAACCATACTATGTCTAAAGCTGCCATGAATACATTTTTGTTATTAATTATATTTAAATTTTTATTAAATTATTACTATGTGAGTATTGAATCTTCATAAATAGGGATATATTTATATTATAAAATATATTGAGGCAGTTTAACGAAACGATTTTCTATTATAAATCTTAAAAATAAATATTTCATCTGTTGATGGAGTATAATAGCATATTTATTCTAATTTGGGTATATTGTTTTCCATTATATAACAAAAAAGTATTACATTTCAGAAAATTAAAAAGAATATTCATTTAAAATTATTTTTTTTGGCATTCTGGACAATAATAGGCAGTTCTACCAGAAATTTTCATAGTTTCAAGCTTTATATCAGAATTAGGACATTTACCATTTTTAACACGGTTTGGAATTAAAAATGATTCTGGGAGTTTCTGATTTGCAATTTGTCTATCTAAAGCTGTTTTAAGCACATTTTTCATTATTTTATAAATATTTCCAATTTGTTCATCATTAAGCTTACTGGCAGAGGTTTTAGGATGAATACATGCTTGAAATAGTATTTCATCAGAATAAATATTGCCAATACCTGCAAGAATATTCTGATTCATTAGTAAAGTTTTAACGGCGCCTTTCCGTGATTTGATTATATTTTGAAATGATTTAAGCTCGATTTCACATGCATCTGGACCTAATTTCTTTTCTTTAATAAAATCAGCAGTTTTATGAACTAAACTAATTTTTCCAAACTTCCTGGGATCATCAAAAGCAAGAAAACTCTTATCTTCAAATCCGATTAAAATTCTATCATAAAGGGGGATTTCATCAGTATTTTTGAAGTAAATAAGTTTTCCAGTCATTCCAAAATGTAAAACCATCCAATAATTGTTATCCAAATGTGCAAAAAGATATTTTCCATGTCTTCTGGTGTATTGAAATTTATGTTCCTCTAATCTATTCTTTAACCCATGTTTATCGATATTTTGAAGGATTTCAGGACTTTTTATATCAACACTTTCAATAGTTTTATTAAGGGATGTTTTATCCATATATCTCTTAAAGGATTCCACTTCAGGTAATTCGGGCATTTAGATCCTCCAGAACACTTTTATATGTTTTAATTTAATTATTAATCAGTTCTATATCCTAAATTAATTTTAAATAGATTTAAAGGTAAATTTTTTAAATATTCTGGGTTTCAAAGTATAATTTGTATTTTGGAATTTAAAAATTTTGAATAGATTTATTAGATAAACTTTATCTAAACTACAGTATAAAAAAGAAATATGACAGTTGAATTTAATATTTATTTTAATTAGTGATAAAATGCCCGAATTTCAAAGTAAAATGAAATATAAAGAGCTTGTAGAAGTTTATGAAGCCCTGACTTCCACAACAAAAAGACTGGAAAAAACCACAATTCTTGCAGAGTTTTTAAAAAATACAGAAGCTGAAATCCTTCCTATTGTTACATTACTATCATTAGGTAAAGTATTTCCCGTTTGGAGTGAAAAAGAGATTGGAATAGGTTTAAAACTTCTTATGAAAGCAATTTCTTTGGTTGTGGGTGTCAGTATGGATACTGTGGAAGATAGCGTAAGGGACAAAGGAGATATAGGATTTGCTGCTGAGGCACTTTTTGCCAAAAGATATCAATCAACTCTTTTTACAAGGCCCCTGACCATAGTGAAGGTATATAAAAACATGACAAAACTTGCAGAAATATCGGGTAAAAATGCTCAGACCAGGAAGATCAGAATACTCATTGAGCTTCTGACTTCAGCCAGCCCTGCTGAGGCGAAATACATCTCAAGAACAGTGGTTGAAGAGCTTAGAGTAGGAATTGGCGAGGGCACAATTAAAGACGCTGTTTCTGAAGCTTTTAATGTAGAAAAAGAGGTCGTTGAAAGGGCTTTAATGCTTACAAATGATCCGGGACTTGTGGCAGAAGTTGCAAAGGAAAAAGGAGAAGAAGGGCTTAAAAAACTGAATCTTATACCTGGAAAACCGGTAAAACCAATGCTCGCACAGCTTTCGCCAGGAATCGAGGTTTCAGTAGAAGAAATGGGTACTGCAATCTGTGAAACCAAATATGATGGTTTCAGGGTTCAAATCCATAGAATTGGTGATGAAATAAAAATTTTCACAAGAAGACTGGATAACATAAAGAATGCAGTTCCAGAAATTGTTGAATATGTAGAAAAATATCTTCCCTCTGAGGATTTAATTGTGGAAGGAGAAATAATCGCTACAAAAGATGGAAATCCAATTTCATTCCAGTACATTCTCCAGAGAGTCCGCAGAAAATATGAAATTGAGAGATTACGCCTTGAAGTTCCTCTTATTATGTATCTTTTCGATGTTCTTTATTATAAAAAACCCCTGATTGACACTCCCTTTGGTGAGAGACGGAAGATACTGGAATCAATTGCTAAGATTGAACCTTCCAAATTTGAGCTCAGTAATCAAGTTATTGTAACTAAAGAAAACATTGAGGATGCTCAAAAGTTGTTTGAAAGTTCCATTAAATCAGGTCATGAGGGGATAATGATAAAAGATCCATCTGCTCCCTATATGCCAGGAATAAGGGGTAAGAAGATGCTAAAACTCAAAGCTGAGCCTGAAACACTTGATCTGGTTGTTGTTGGGGGTACATATGGTAGGGGTAGGAGAGCAAATCTCATAGGCTCATATCTTGTGGCCGCACAGGATGAAGAAGGAAATCTGAAAACAATAGCCCATACAGCAACGGGATTGGATGATGCAACACTCCTGGAACTTTCAAATAAAGTAGAAAGTCTTATAATAGAAAAAAAAGGTAGAAAAGTGAAATCAAGACCTGAAATCATACTTGAAATTGCATACAGCGAAATCGTTAAAAGCCCTGAATATGAAAGCGGTTATTCCCTGAGATTCCCTGTTGTTAAAAGAATAAGGGATGATAAAGGCATTGATGATATTGATACCGTTAATAGAATCGAATCTATTTTTAATTCCAGAAATTAATCCTTCCTTTAACCAGGAATAGGTCATCATAAGGATCACAGTCGCCTTCAATAGGGTTTTCATATTTCTTTTTATAGAAATTTTCTGGAATAAAAAGTTCCTCACGAAACCCTGATTTTTTATAAGAGCGAATATCCTGGATGTTTTTTAAGCAGTGTCTGATTATAATTGTATGAAATCCTTTATGGAACAATTTATCGGATAAAAGCTTAACTGCAGCAGTTCTATAACCTTATCCAGTATATTTCAGGCTTTTAAGCCAGATATCTATTTCTACCATGCATTTTTTAAGATGAATGGCCTTATAACTTATAAACCCAATCTCTTTTTCATTTTCTTTTAGCGATTAATAAATATTTACGCCCTTTTTAAGACTGGAATCCTTAAAATAGAAATTTTCATAGTCTTTCTCAAATTCAATGAAGTTTGGGGGAGGATATATGGTGGATAACCCTGCAATTCATTTATATATGGAGAAAAATAAGATGATAGAGTCATTTATACACTTTTTTTCTATTCTTTAGTTCAGATTCTTAGATAGGCCATTTTAACACTATAAGAATTTTTTTAAGATTGTTATTTATTTTTTTGGTTTATGATATAATTGAAGATTTTTGTAAGAATCAAAAACTTTATATGCCAAAACACATTTATTATACTTAACTTTCATAAAATACTAAAAGTTATGAAAATATAAAAAGTTAAAAAATTAAGGTGTAAAAAATGAACCCTGTATTAGAAAACATAAAAAGCAGAAGAAGCGTACGTAAGTACCTTCCCGACCAGATTAAAGATGAAGAACTTGAAAAAATCCTTGAAGCAGCCATATATGCTCCTACTGGACATAATGACCAGCCATGGCATTTCACTATAATCCAGAATAAGGATTTAATTAACGAAATCAGCGAAGGTGCAAAGGCAGTAATGCGGGAAATGGATGTGGAATGGATAGCTCAAATGGGAGCAATAGAACAGCTCAATATCTTTCATAGAGCACCAACAGCAGTAATTGTATCTGGAAAAAAGGATGCAGTAACTCCAATGGTAGATTGTTCGGCAGCAGTACAGAACATGCTTCTTGCAGCCGAAAGCATGGATATAGGTTCATGCTGGATTGGATTTGCAAAATTTTATTTTACGGATCCTGAAAAAATGAAGAAATTCAATATTCCAGAGAATTATGAAGTTCACTTTGGAGTATCTTTAGGATATAAAGTTAAAAAAAATCCACAGGCTTTAGAAAGGAATAAAGAAGTCTTTACTTATTTCAGATAAATTTAAAACAATGGATTTAGTTAATATGGCTAATAAAAAAAATTCTCCAAAGGAAGAATTTAGGGAAATTGTATATGAGAGTTGCAAAGCTCTTGGACTTGATGATTTTCCATCAAGACTATTATCTGTTCTTCAAAGTGAGCCAGAAGAAATATCTCTTGGAGAATTATCTGAAATGACTGGATACAGCTTATCTGGACTCAGCACCACCTTAAAAGCCATGGAAGAAAGGCAAATGGTAAAAAGATTTAAAAAACCAAAGTCCAGAAAGGTCTATGTCAAGGTGGATAAAGATATAACTACATTTTTTATTGAATTGCAGAAAAAAAGATATGAACAAAGTATCATGCCTTCTTTAGAAAAAATTCCAGGTATAATAGAGAAATATGAGAAAATAGGGGATTTTGAAGAAGAATTAACCATAATAAAAGATTATTATGCCCAGACATTATTTCTGGCAGAAGAAAGTAGAAAATTTATTGAAGCACTGGAAAAGGGTAGAATAAAAAAAATAAAATAGGAATGATTGATATGAAAGTAAAAGAAGAGAATTCAAACTGTTCTCCTATAAGTTCTCTATATTGTAATTTAAAAATAAGATTAACCGGGAATTTAAAGGATAAAAATCTTGATAATCTGTATAAATGCAGTTTATGTAATGAATGCCATCTCGCGGGCTTTAATCATTACGCTAGAGAAATAGCAGTAAGTAAAAGTCTCATAACTCGCCACACGGCTGAAATAAGGAAAAATATAGCACAATCAGGTAATTCTTATGGGATTACATCTGATAATGGGGATAATGGACAAACCAAAATGGAAACTGTGTTATTTAGGGGATGTACACCTACATATAAGACACCAGAAATACTTGCATCTGCAGAAAACCTGCTTAAAAGTAATGGCATAGAATACGGCGTTTTAAACAATGAAACATGTTGTGGTAACATATTATTTAATTTAGGGGATATTAAATCTGGAGATGAGACAGTAAGAAAAAACATTGAAAAATTCAAGGCAGCAGGAGTCAAAAAAATTATAACAATATGTCCTGGCTGTTATAGTGCATTTAATAAATATTATAAAGGGCAATATGAATTTAATCCAGAAATAATTCTTGCAATTGAGTTATTAGGCAAATCAACTGTTAGAAAAGGGGATTTTACAATTCAGGATCCATGTCATGCAAGAGAGAAAAGCCATGATGTACGCAGGATACTCACCAGTGCAGGAAATAAAAGTGCAAGCCCCTGTTGTGGGGCGGGTGCAGGCGTTATGGCGCATGATAAATCTGTTGCAACTACAAAAGCAAGAAAAACAGTAAACAATATTCCTGAAAAGATTGTTACGTACTGTCCATTCTGCTATCTCAACCTATCATCTGTGAATTCTGATAAGGTTTCAGATATTTACATGCTTTTAGCTGAAAAAGGTTAATAATGAGGTCTTATAATGGAGATAGTCCCTAAAGTACATCAATTTAGTGGAATGAGCAACTGTTATCTGGTTGAGGGTGATGAAATGATGTTAATAGACACTGGAAATCCGGGTAATTCTAAAAAGATCATAAATTATGTGAAAAATACTCTAAATCGCAACCCCGAGGATATAAATACAATTGTTCTAACACATCACCATTTTGACCATACTGGAAGTCTTGGAGAACTTAAAAAAGCCACCGGAGCAAAAGTCGCTGCTCATAAGGATGATGCAGATTATATTAAAGAAAAGAAAAGACCGCATGAACCGGTAGTTTCAAAAATATTAGTAAAGCTATTAAAAATGATTTATAGGCCTCAAACTGTTGAACCAGATATTTTACTTGAGGATGGTGATGAAATTTGTGGCTACACGGTTATACATACACCGGGCCATACTCCGGGAAGTATTTGTTTATATAATAAAAATAATAAGACTATTTTTGTAGGTGATAATCTTAAAAATGAAGGGGGAAAAATCGAAGGTCCTCCACGTATATTCACGTTAAATAATGAACAGGCTAATGAATCCATCAAAAAACTGGAAGATCTGGATATTGAAGTAATTTTTACAGGACACAGTAAGCCTGTCACATTTAAAGCTTCAGAAAAATTAAAGGAATACCTGAATAAGATATAAAGTTCCATTAAACTAAAATTGATAAAAATTAAGCAGGTCTTGGATTTGGTTCCACGTTTAATGTTATTGCATTATCTGCTGAGTTTTTTAAAGCTATACTAAAGCCGGGTTCGGCTCCAATAACTACTGTTTCCTTACCATTTTCTTTAGCAATATTTATTAGAGGTAAAAAATCTGCATTACGGGTCATAATCGCAATTACATCAATATTAGGATTATGGATTAGTTCAAAGGCTTCGACAGCCAGCTGAACATCAACGTCACCAGCCACTATTATTGGGGAAAATCCCTGGTTTGTTACAGCTTCAATGAGCTTGGTTGAAGCATACTGGTTTAAAAGAACCTTTCCAACTTTTATTTTACCACTTTTAGATACTATTTTTTTAATTATGTCCAGATCGAGGTGGAATTCGTTCCGGAGCATATTTGGCCCATCTATAAGAAGTCCCACATTTTTCTCGCCGGATTTACGGGTCAGCGGGATATATTCTTTAAATGAACTCAGTTTTTCTATATTATGCACTTTTTCACTCCTAAAGATATTCAAAAATTTCAATAAATGTCCAACAATATAATTGCAATAATTATTGCCAAAATTTTGTTATATATCTAATATTATTGTATAAAGATTATTAAATACTTATGCCCAAATTTTTTCCAATTTTTTTCTAAAAAATGCCTGCAAATGGGAATTTTAATAAACCTGGATTCATTAATCATCTAAACTTCGAATTTAAACATTTAATTATTTAATTTTATAAGATAGGCATTTTTCGGATTTTCTGAAAATTGTTTAATCTTTCCATAATCTTTTTTGGCCATTATTTAATTGATAATATGCTAAATTGGTTAAATAATGTATATTAACACATAATTGTTTATTTTATACAGTAAAATCCTGCCTGCATATAAGCAAACCATAAAAGCTCCACAGAACTAAAACCAGCATCTCTTAATAATTTGAGATGTTCTTCTACTGTTATTGGGAAATATTCCTGATCAAATCTTTTTAAATGTTCTTCTATTTCTTCTGGATTCCTTCCACTGGATAAATGGAAATTTTCCCAGTATTTCTCTCCAACTTCAATACCTTTTTCAGTAATAGGGAGGATATTTTCGAATGTTATAAACACACCATCTTCCTTTAGAATTTTATAACACACATTAACCGTTTTTTCCCTGTCTTTTCTTGAAAGATAATGATGGCACTGGATAGTGGTAATTACATCTGGTTTTTCTTCTAATATTAATTCCGGGGTTGGCGATGGTCGAAGAAATTCAATTTCATAGTTTTTATTGGAAGATAACTTTTTTTGTACCTGTTTTAACATGCCTTCAGATGGGTCCAGTAATAAAAACTTAGTATTTTTAAACTCTTTCACTGCTTTTTTAACAAGAGTCCCAGTCCCGCATCCTGTATCAAGCCAGATTTCGGGCTCAAATTCCATGGATTTTATTAAATTTATGTTTTCTTTATGATAAGATTCATAGTAAGGAAGTGTATTAACTACATTGGCATCTTAATCATCCGATTTATATGGGGTGGTGTTGTCTCTGCGTTTCAAAATGAATACTTCCTTGAAAATAAAATTTATTTTTTTAGGTGATCTGTTGTATGTGCATTAAAAATATTGGTAAAATGAGGAGTTTCATATGGAAAACCTTAAATACTAAACTGACTAATCAGTCTATTAGAAAAAAATTATTTCATGATGTCAGAATGAAAGAAAAGGAACAAAAAATACTGGATTCATCTCTTAAACTTTTTGTTGAAAGGGGATTTCATGGAACTTCAACAGCAGAAATTGCTAAAACTGCAGAAGTGGCTACAGGGACGCTTTTCCATTATTTTAAGACCAAAGAAGAACTCATTGACAGCCTTTACATCTATACCAAAGAAAGCATACTGGAAGAAGTAGGCGGCGATTTCGACGATAAAAAATCATTTAAAGAAAATGTTAAATCATTATGGTTAAAATTTGTATGTTTTGGTATAAAAAACCCCTATAAATTCAATTTTATACTATCATTTCACTGTTCACCATATGTCACAGCCTTTACAAAGGAAAGAATTGAAAATAAATTCATTGAACTACTTGAAGTGTATAAAAAGGGCATCATGGAGCATGAAATCAAAAAAATATACGATGAACTCCTTATTGACTATTTCTGGGGTAATGTATTTAATACAGTGATGCATTTTGAGAAATATCCCGAAAAAATGAATGAAAAGAATATAGGATTATCATTTGAACTTTTCTGGGACGGTATATCCAAGTAATATTTTTTTAAATTATTCGACTGACAAGTCAATCTAAATTGAGGTAATAATATGCAATATAGAAAAATAAATGGAGATGAAATATCTGCACTGGGTTTTGGTGCAATGAGATTACCCACAAAAAACGGCAGAATTGATAAAGAACGTGCCAAAAAGCAGATTTATTATGCGATAGGTAATGGAGTAAACTTTATCGACACTGCATTTGCATATCATGGAGGATCAAGTGAATCATTTTTAGGAGAAATACTAACAGATGAATACAGAAAAAAAGTAAAGCTCTGCACAAAAATGCCATCATGGTCCATTAAAAAATATGAAGATATGGAGAAATACCTCCAGATACAGCTTGAAAAACTCCAAACAGATTGTATTGACTACTACTTAATCCACAGCCTTGGTAAAGGAAGCTTCGAAAAACTTAAAGAAATAGGAGTTTTGGAATTTTTAGATGATGCTAAGGCAAAGGGAAAAATAAAATATGCAGGATTTTCATTCCATGATAACAGCGAAGCATTTAAAGGAATTGCAGATGCTTATGACTGGGATGCATGTTTGATCCAGTATAATTATTTAGATGAAAAGAATCAAGCAGGAACTGAAGGAGTAAAATATGCAGCTTCAAAGGGAATGGCTGTATTTATTATGGAACCTTTAAAAGGAGGTCTTCTTGCTGGAAAAGTGCCTGAGAAAGTAGCAGAAGTTTGGGAAAGATCAGATATTAAAAGAAGCCCGGCAGAATGGGCATTAAAATGGGTTTTAAACCATGAAGAAGTTACATGTGTTGTTTCTGGAATGAATAATGAAAAACATGTTGAAGAAAATATTAAAATTGCAGATGAAACTTTACCGAATTCATTAACTTCAGACGAGTTAAAACTTTATGAAGAAGTAAAGGAAGTATACAGGAGCCTTATGAAAATAGACTGTGGTGGATGCGGATACTGCATGCCCTGCCCTGTTGGAGTTGATATACCTGAATGTTTTGGATTATATAACCACAAATACATGTTTAAAACAAAAAGTTCATCTTTTACGTACTTAACACGTTTTGGAGGTGTTTTCAGCGGTAACGAGTCTCATGCAGATCTCTGTATTAACTGCAGAAAGTGTGTAAAAGCATGCCCACAAAAACTGGATATTCCAGAACTTTTAGGAGATGTTTCAAAGGAACTTGGAGGAAAAGGGTTCAAGTATAAGGTAAAAATTGCAGAAACTGTTCTGATGCCCCTATTTGACGCTTTTTTGTCAATAAATGATAAGTTATCAAGAAGATCTCATGGATAACATTTCAGATGGATGATTTAATAGCTAAAATGTATTTCAATTTAATGGGTTTTAATATGTATAAAGTAATAACTATTTAACCAGTTTGAACATTAGATGTACATGAACCAGTTGAAATATTGGTTAGACTAACTAAGATCCTTAAATTACATTTTTACTCTATGAATTGTGGAATAATAAAAAATATCAAGGGAATACATGTTTTAAAAGACTCATTTCTTAAATTTGGCTTAAAAAATCATATAAGGCTCATTCCGGGAGGTATAGGTACTTGTGAGTTAATTGAGAATGAAATATTCCTAAATCAGTTAAGATGTTTGTCTATTAATTTAGAATACATTTCAACTGTTTTTACAGGATCCATACTATTTTCAAAAACAGGATTATTAAATTTTAAGAAAGCAACCACAAATAAACAGGTTTTTTCATGGAAAGAATCAATTAATGAAGTTGAATGGATCCAAAAAGCCCGTAGGTAAAATATGGAAATATATACCAATTCAGGCGTTCAGGAATAGATATGATTTTGGACTTTATTGCAGATTTAATGGAATGTAATGTGGTAAAACAGCAGAGCATTGAATTGATTATAATTGGAAAGAAGATTCTAAGTGGTATCTGTTTTATGGAATATATTGATTATTTCATATGCTAGAATAAAATTATAACTGTATTAATTTAAACAAATGCAAATATGGGATTAGTATCTTAAATACATCCATTTAGGTACTTTCCTATCCTAATGCTCTTTAATATTAAATATGAGATATAATATTTACTTTTAAAACTTTTCAAAGATTATATCCATTCTATCTGGGTATCAGTTAAATCTCCTCCGGCATCACTGGTATTAACAGTTGCAGCAGGTTCAATTAGTATAACATGGCATTCTTCTTTGCATGAAGGTTTATGTTCAACTCCTTTTGGAATAACCACCATATCTCCCTTATTTAAATTTAAAGTTTTATCTCTTAAATCAATCTTTAAGTTTCCTTTTATAACTACAAAAACTTCATCAGTTTCTGGATGACTATGCCAGATGAATTCTCGCTTAGCCTTAACAATTTTAAAGTAATAATCATTCATTTGAGCGATAACCTTATAAGAATGTAATTCCTCTATTTAGAGAACTTTTCTTTGAAATTAACTACTTCCACATCCATTTAACCACCATGTAGTAAACATTTTATATATTATACTTTTCTGTAAACTCTTTAGCTTTCCTTTTAGTTGGGGAACTGATACTAATCCAATTGAGCCTTAACGAAATCAATTATTTTATCTTTATCATTTAGTTTTTTATAAATTCCATCAAAAACTTCCATAATATCTGATTTAATTAATTCCTTTTGTTTTTGCGGAAAATTGTATATATCATCTAGTCTAATAAAAGAAAAACAACGATATTTTTATACTCTTCTTTATTTTCAATAATCTTTGCACTATTTTGAACACATTTCCTTGCAGTAGTAAAATTTATCATCATTCAAGTGTTCAAAATAATCCCTAAATATTAGAAAATTTGTTAATTTTATCTATTTTAGTTAAATTCGCAATTAATGAAAGGCCAAAATCCCTATGATATGAATTTTCATGGTTAAGCAGCGTTGCAAAATCATCCCAATATTCATAAAATAGCTCTGGGCTTATTTCACTTGCACGCGCTATAATGTAATAAGAATGATAATAAACCATTATTTTATCATATTCAGCATCTTATTTACTATGAAATCATCTACATTGCTGTCATGTAAGGTATATCAACAAATTTATCTAAATTAAAATCTTTTCTTGATATATTTAAAATTAAATCAAATTCCAAATAATCACTTCTGATTATAATAGGTTAAGAAGATATTTAACTTTTCAAAAGTAATATTATATTAGAGGTTGAGGAAAATCTCTCGAAAATCTTCGATTTTTGCAATCTTTGATTTTCCGAAACACAAAAATTTTCAATTTTTGAGGTGCTATTTTGACAAGGGTAATAAAAAGGAAAGGAACAATAGAAACATATAATCCAGATAAAATTAAAGGTTCGCTCCAAAAGGCAGCAATTGATGCAGGATACAGCGTAGAAGAAAAAAAGGATATACTGGATGAAGTTCTCAATAATATCAACAAAAATATAGGTAAAAAGGAAAAAGTGGAGAGCGAAAATATCAGAATGTGTCTTTTAACTGAACTGGATAAATGCGAGCCGTATATAGCCAAATCATGGCGAAAGTTTGACCAGAGATATAAATCTCGATAATCCGGCTATACTTCTGGAAATTTATTATTTTAGTCGAGGTATAATCATTGGAGTTTCTTTTTTGTAATTTTTGTACTCATCGCCAAATTTCGCAATTAATTCATTCTCTTCTTTCTTTATCCTAATTATTAATGCCAAAAATGTTAATATCAAAAATAACAGGCCATATAAATTCCATGAAATCACTGCAACACCCGAAAATAAAATTAATATCGATAAATAGAAAGGATGCCTGACTCTGGAGTAAATACCTTCAGTTACAAGTTCCTGGCCTTCTGTTGTTTTGGAAAGAGGAACCCAGTTTTTCCCTAAATTCATTCTTACAATTAAATTAAAGCCCATGCCCAGAAACATAATGATAAAACCAACTATCACTGGAAGAATATCATAAATTCCATTATTGAATATAATTACTGTATTAAAGGTAAGACCTACCTCGGGAATCGTAAGAATAAACAGAGTATAGTCTCTGTTTTTTATTGCGGTTGGCCACCCAACGATTTTAGCACCATATCTGCTTGAAACATACAACGCAATGTAACTATATCCTAAAAAAAGTGCTAAAAAAGAATATGCCAGTATGTAGTTTTGTATCATTAAAATACTATTAATTTTTTTATTTTTATAAATTTCGTACATTCATCACATTTTTTAAGCTGAACCAAGAAGACCTTAAAAATCTTTGAGGCACAAAAGGAAATAGTAGATATATATTATTTATTATCTTTTATAAGTTTTATGAGCTTATCCATGTCCTTGACATTGAATATGAACTTAGGCGAGGCATTCTTTGGCCGGATTGGCATTAAACAACACACGGCGGATTTTTTTTGTAGATATTTGAAAATATCTTCAAACCAGTCTGCATCTTTTTCTCTTTCAAAGGTGATTTCTATAACATCGGAGTGTGTTTTTAATACGCAGTTTCTATCCTTTAGTCCATTTTTCAGTTCTTCAACTTTTTTATCGGCCATAAAAACCTCATACATTTTGCATTTCTTGGTTTACTTTTTCGTCCCTGTAAGCCAGATACAAGACATAGGTAATTCCAACTATCAGAGGCCCTACAAAAAGTCCTGGGACCCCTAGTGTGATTGCTCCAAAAATAAAACCAACTAGAAAAGCTAAAGGATGAACTTCCGCTAGTTTTCCAGCAAGACGGGGCCTGATATACATATCAACTAAAGTATCGATTAGCCAGCCAGCTATTATAACAATAATTCCTCTGATATAGTTTCCAGTTAAAATATCGAATACTCCAAGAGTTCCATACACAAGCCACGGACCTACAACAGGGATAAACTCTGAAATGGCTGTGATAATCCCTAAAAGAAGAACATAAGGATAACCCAAGATATAATAGAGTACTACTGATAATAAACCAAGAATAACGGCAGTTACAACATTTACTATCATTATAGACTTTAAAATGTCATCAACTTGCCCATATAATTTATTAAAAGTTTCATTTTTTGGGAGAATACTTCTTAAGAAAGCAGCAAATTTATCCCCATCTTTAGCAAAATAGAATATTGAAAACAATAATATAATCATATCTGTAAATAGAGCAGGAATATAAGCAATAGTAGCAATTATTTGTCCTGCAAGCCACTTAATGAATTGTGCAATCATTTGGCCGATTTTATTTATTAATTCATTAGCTATATTATTTAATGGGCCTAAATTTTGGACATTTGCCTTGATTAATGTGTTATTTACAGCTGTAGAAGTACCATTTGTTGGAACAGGAATTGAACCAAGAATATCTGCAGCAATTAATGAAATTTGATCCACAGTGAAATAGATTATGATTACTATGGGTGTGGCCAAGATTACCATTGAGAGTAGTATTGCTAATGTTTCATATCTAACAAAAGGTTTGATTTTTTGGGCTAGAGGCCTTACTATGTAGGCAATCATGGCCCCAAGTAAAATCAAGCTTAAAATAGGGAATAAAATTCCCAATGATAAAAGCGTGAAGATAATCAGTAGAATGATTAAAGGAGAAATTGAGGATATTTTAAGATTTGAAAACATTTTTTCACCTAAACTTTTTTTAGATATTCATTAGCATTAACCTCGATATTTATTTTAAATGTTATTTAATAATATTTTTTGCATTTTGTATTATAATTCTATAATTGGAACTATCCAGTTATAATAAATTATAATAATTAAGAAAGTTATATTATTAAACATAGATTCAAATTTAAAAGAGTTGTTGGATAAAAAAAAGGAGAGGTGCATTATATGAAGAAAATTGGGAGCGCATTAGTTCTTATAGTTCTTGGTTTAATAATTATAGCTTTCCCGCTTTTAGGAGTTGTCCCTTTCGCCATACTAACGGGCCTTGCAATACTATTTTTAGGTGTAGGTCTTTTAGCAGTAGGTATAACTTCAATGGGAGAAAACAAAGGATGGGGAATTGCAGCATTAGTTTTAGGAATTTTAGCTATAATACTTGGTTTAGGATTCATTTTTATTCCAGGCTGGTTCAGTTTTGCAGCTGCTATATTTGTGTTCATAGCAGGTATATTGCTGATAATAGCAGGAATAGCAGCTATAGCTTCAAGAATTGAAGGTGGACTTTATGGGGGTCTAATTAGTTTAATTTTAGGTATAATCTACATTATTGTAGCAGTTTATATAAAAGATCCACTTTATTTAGGGATATTAATTGGTTTATGGCTTTTAATTACGGGAATACTGACATTATTCCAGGATTAAAAATTTTTCCCAACAACTCCCTCTTTTTTAAGTGATTATATTGAACCGGGAATTTTTAATATTAAGTATCAGAGCATGGTTGATGCAGATATTAGTTGCGGGATTCAATTTTTTCATTCTGATGAACCTTATTTACCAGCCATTCTGGGGTGAACTCATTGCTCATCAAATTGGAATGGTCACACGGATAATTATTAACTTTGTCTTTGCATATCTGCTTTTAATGCATGCTGATGAGTATAATACTGAAGATTTGATATCAGTCGGTGTCCTGTGGCTGGTTTTAACTTTGATATTTGAATGGGGAGGAAGTTTTGTATTAGGTCGACCGGTGGAGGAAATATTAATTGGCTGGAACATTTTTGCCGGATATATGTGGCCATATGTCCTTTTAAGTTATTTATTAGCCCCAATCATTGTTGGGAAAATAATTCCTCCAAATAGGGTTAAGGCATTATAAATTTGAATTTAATTGATATTCTAAAATAAAAGAGATTTAATTAAATTTTTCTCTGTTTAAAAGTTCTTTTGCTTCTATATGTCCACATTCCAGACATTTTGTAATTTTCCATTTTTCACGATGCATCTAGGATTATTTGGTGTTCTTCGATCTCTTTCTGTTTCTTCTTCAATAATTCCCAGTTCACTCGAAAATCTTGATTTTGCAGGCCCAAAACACTGTCAAAATTCTCTAAATTTTGACGTTGAAGGAAATTTATTTCCTGAACCGCAAATCGTAGATTTGCAGGCAGCAAAAACAAAGCTAAAGAAAATGCTTCGCATTTTCTGTGCATCAAAAACTACGTTTTTGATAGTTTTTGCATGTTTCGTGTTTGAGGGTTCCACCACAAACTGAGCATACTCCGTCTGCAGGAAGTTCTCCAACCATAAAATACCTTCTGATATAAAATCTATTCATAGAAGATAATATTAATAATTTTTGTGAATTTTTTCTTGAAAAAGATGGTTATATCAAAAAATTAGAATCTTTCAAAATTTATTTTTTTTTATTCAAACTGCATTTTCATACCGATCCAGAACAGGGAAAAACCTAAGAGCCATAAAATTGTTAATATATTTCTCCTCCATGGAAGTGAAAAAACATTGGTTTTAAAAGTTATTATTGAGCTGATTCTCATCAAATTTGCCCCTAAATCAACGGTTTTCTCAATCATACATTATCCTCAAACTATTTAACTACCAATGACTAACAATTTAATCTCATTTAATTCATCTGTCAAATTTCTACTTAAATATTTAGTAGAGAATTTTTTAAACTCCGCAATTTTTATTAATTCTTTTCCATATATTATAACTAAAATAATTCTGCTGATTTAACTAATCTCATCATTTTAAAGGATTAAACTAATATATATCAAATTATATGCTTTATCAGGCCTTTAAATAATAGGATTTAGTCAGCTGCGAAAAAAAAATGGGGGATTGTTATGAAAAGGGATATTATAAAAATTAATGAAGAAAAATGTACTGGTTGTGGTAGTTGCGTTACTGGATGTCCTGAAGGTGCCTTACAGGTAATTGACGGAAAAGCAAGACTTGTAAGTGATTTATTCTGTGATGGCCTGGGAGCATGCATTGGAGATTGTCCGGAAGGTGCAATAGAAGTAGAAACAAGAGAAGCAGGACCTTATGATGAGTATAAAGTCATGGAAAATATTGTAAAAGCAGGACCTAATGTAATAAAGGCCCATTTGAAGCATCTATATGATCATGGGCAGGAGGATTTACTCAATCAGGCAATCAGCTTTTTAAATGAAAAAGATATCGAAATTCCAGATTATAAGGAAGAAAGTTCAATTCCATGTGTTTGTCCAGGTTCAATGGCCCAGGAATTAAGCCAGAATAAGTTTGAATCTAAAGAAAAACCTAAGATATTGACTGCAGAACTTAGAAACTGGCCTGTGCAGTTACAACTTCTAAATCCAAACGCACCTTACTTGAAAAATGCAGACCTTTTGATTTCGGCGGACTGCGCGCCTTTTGCTTATGCAAATTTCCATCAGAGGTTTTTAAAAGATAAAGTTCTGATAATACTCTGTCCGAAGCTTGATCAGACCATAGATCAATACGTGGATAAATTAGCCCAGATATTTGAAAAGCAGGATATTAACTCAATTTCCATTGTGCACATGGAAGTCCCATGCTGCGGCGGCATAGAGATTATAGTTAAAAGAGCCTTAGAAAAAGCTCAAAAGAATATAATCATCAAGGATTACACCATTTCTATAAATGGGGAGATAATATAACTAAATTATAATGAATTTTCATTTTAAAGACTTTTAATATTCTTCTAAATTGGTATTGAGGACTATTTTAAATATACGGTCCCTGGTTTTGATCTGTGACTCATAAACCGATAAGCAATGATTTAGAATATTTTTGGGCGTATTTCTGGTTTTTCCACTGGTAAATTCCCTGAAAATAATTATTTTTATAGTTGAGAGTCCATAATTTAGCTTGAAAACCGGGTAGCCCTATAAAAAATGGCACTGGTAACCATGAAAAGCGTATGTTGCTTTTGGGTTTCATCTCTGAAAGAAGGAATTTGACGCAGAATATTGCAGGTTTATCTATTTTTGAATCTACCTTAACCTCCCTGAAAATAATGAATTCATGTTTATCTTCCGTGATTAGAACTTTACCTATTTTCTCTTTATTGAAATGAATTCTATGTCTTAAAAGGAGATTAATAGTGTTTAAAAAGGAATGGAAATGGTTGAAAGACATTTTATTACCTTATTTGAATGTTTAGAATAATATTGTGCATTCTCAAATTTATTTATAATTGTAACCAGAATATAATTTGGGAAGAAAATTTTGAAAGAAAAAATACCTTCCGATATATTCTAAGACTCTTTTTAAGTTTGATAGCTCAGGCAATAATCTTTTTTGCTGCTGCAGGCCAGTTTGAAATACCAAGGGCATGGATATTCTTTATTCTAACTTTTATTTATTATCTTACAAGTTTCATTATCTTGTACAGATTAACCCCTGAATTAATTAATCAGAGGGGAGGTTCTGCCTTTCAGGAGAGCAGTAAGACGTGGGATAAATATATACTCATAGTTTACACATTTCTGGGTATTTATGCCCAGTTTTTTGTAGCCGGATGGGATCTGGGCCATATAAACTTCTGGCCGTTAGGCCTGGAATATTTTGGGTTAGGCCTTGGTTTATTCATTATTTCCATAGTCCTGATTGTCTGGGCTATGGTTCAAAATCCATTCTTCGAACCAACGGTAAGAATACAAAAAGAAAGAAACCAGAAAGTAGTAAATTCAGGACCTTACAGGATAGTTCGCCATCCAGGTTATCTATCAGGGATTTTATGGCCCATTGCTGTTCCTATGATACTGGAATCTGGTTTAACTCTAATTTACACCGTTATAATAATCATTATTCTGATAGTCCGCACCTATCTGGAGGATGAAACTCTTCAAAAAGAACTGGAAGGTTACACAGAATATACAGAGAAAACAAAATACAGACTTTTGCCTGGGGCCTGGTAATGTAAATTGGATTTACCTAAAAAATTAATTAATAATTATTTAATGGGACTTAGAAGTGCCTAAGGATGATATTAATTATAAAAAACCTTCTATTTGATAAAGATATAATAATTTAAAAGATAATGTAAATCTACTCTTTTTAATTGGTACAGAAATCTATAGAATTAGCTTAGTTATTTATGTTTTAGGAGAGTTAAAAAAATATACCACAATATTTGAGTAGTTTGGGATCCATAACTGAATTTAAGGAGTAATAAAATGAATGTCAAACAATCAACAAAAAAGAATTCTGAACCTGGAATGATAGTTCTTGCCACTCTCATTCTGGTGGCTGCGGTTGCCAATTTGAATTTATCAGTTGCTAATGTAGCTCTTCCTTCCATAGGTTTAGCTTTTAATGCTTCACAGGTTCAGATTAATCTAGTGGCGGTAGGCTTCTCCCTGGGCCTGGCATCTTCAGTACTATGGTTTGGTGCTTTAGGTGACCATCACGGCCGAAAGATGCTGCTTATTTTAGGAACGCTAATTGCTATACCTGCATCAGTCATCGCTGGTTTTGCACCAACTGTTGAAATCTTAATTGGGGCCCGTATCCTGGGCGGTTTAGCAGCGGGAATGGCATTTCCAACAACCCTGGCACTCATAGCTGCTTTATGGTCAGGTCCAGCAAGAACAAGGTCTATTGCACTATGGTCGGCTATAGGTGCTGCTATTGCATCTCTTGGGCCTCTACTCTCGGGATACCTTCTCATGTCTAACCATTGGGGTTCAGTATTCCTAATTACATTACCATTAGCAGTTATATCTCTATTTATGGCAATCAAATTTATTCCCTCCCATGTAAATGAGACAGAGGAATCAGTTGATAACATGGGGGGCTTTATGTCCCTTATTCTGCTGGGAACATTAATTCTGGCCATAAACTTTGCTCCAGTACCTGACTCTGGAATTCTAATAATTACTTTATTAAGCATTGCAGCCGCTGCTGGATACTTATTTATAAGTCGTCAGCGCAAAGTTCAAAATCCACTGTATGATCTTAAAATTGCCAGTCGCAGTATATTCTGGATAGCAGCAACTGCAGGAACAATTGTTTTTGGAGCTCTTATGGGTGCCATGTACATTGGTCAGCAGTTTTTACAAAACGTTCTTAGCTACACAACCTTTGAGGCAGGGATGGCTATTTTACCGTCATCTGTCCTCATGATTATTGTTGCACCACAATCCGCCAAGCTGGTTGAATCCCTTGGATCAAGATTTACACTCCTTGCTGGTTACGTATTCTGTCTGCTAGGTTTCCTGACTATGTTGATTTTATGGCAAGAAAATATTCCTTACTGGAAGGTTGGACTTGCTTATGCACTTGTTGGAATTGGGGTTGGATTAGCTGGAACTCCAGCATCTCATTCTCTTACTGGTTCAGTTCCAGTTAAACGTGTGGGAATGGCCTCAGGTACAGCAGACTTGCAGCGTGACTTTGGAGGTGCAATAATGACCTCAATATTTGGGGCATTACTTGCAGCCGGTTATTCGAGGTCAATCGCCGCTCAAATTAGTGGATTACCCGCTTCACTCCAGCAGCAAATTTCTGGCAACATAGAGGCAACACTTCAGAAATCATTTGGTAGTGCTACTGCCCTTGCACAGCAGTATCCGCAATATTCTAATCAGATAATAGCAGCAGCGAAATCCTCATTTTTAGCAGGAGATCATTGGGCTTATCTTGCTGGAATTTTCGCGATCCTCATTGGAGCTGCCATAATATTCAAATTCCCAAATAATGAAGAAGAGAAAAAATTGCTTTCCCAATACCATGAAGCCGATACTGAGCATTTATCTGAGGAATAAATTGAAAATAAATGTTTAAATAATTAAATTCGAGAGTATATGGGATAAAATAAATTTTTAAAGACTATAGGGATATTTGATTCCATCAAGACTTCAAAGAAGACATTTAACGCAAAATAGCCGACAGTATACTATATCAAATTAAAAAGCTTGTTACCAGTATCCATCAGTAAATCTGATCCTGACCCAGTCCTTTCCCCGGCTTGTAAGGTAACCTCCAAGGGCAGTGATATAGAAGAGAGATGGATATGCAATGAACCTTTCAGCGCCTCCAATGCCTAAATATGTTATTAAGGGATTAGAAGTTTCAAAACCTAAGATAATTAAAGATAAAAGAGATATTAAACCCAATATCATGGATACAATGACCATGGGGATGTTCAGACCAAGCCGATAACTGAATATGACCGCTAAACTTCCAAAGAGGAATGTTATCAAAGAGAAGAATATGTGGATGTTTCCAGTGAATGCAGGGAATATTCCGACTCCCACAGCGCCTATGGAAGAAATAGCAAGACAGGATGAGAAAAGACGACATCCGCCACTTTTAAGAATTAAATATACGGCTGCAAGGCTTAAAATACCCAGGAGGATAATGCTGAAGTTAAAAATAGTAGCAGAGGGCTCTACAACAGGTATTGAACCTCCAAGATGGCTTAAGGTATCTTCTGCAATGCTGTAACCTGGAAATAGTATTTCAGCCAGGTTAATTGCCAGAAGAAACTGCACGCAGCCTATTAACAGTATAATTCCTGCAATTGTATAATAATCCTTTTCAGGTCTGAATATGCTTCCTCTTTGAATTTTCATAGATCCACCCTTGGGATATTGAATATATTTATGGGTTTTTGTATTATTACATTTTATGTTTTAGATATTAGCCTATCAAGTAATTCTCTGCTAATTTCTCTGCCGTGTTCTGGTATAAATAGCTTAAAATTCGTTTTAAGTAATTTTTCCCAGCTTTGAACCATAGTTTCAGGATTTTCAGCATATGCATTATGTATTGCAAAATTAAAGTAGAAATTAGGTAAGATCTTCCTAATTTATTCTTTTCCAGATATTTCTAAAAATCTATAAGAATTTGAACAGGTAAATTTTGAAATTACATATTTATTAAAAAATATTTTTTATCTAAAATTCTCTTTGAATGTCACCTAAAATTCTTTTTAATTCCTTAGATGAATTAAATTTCTGATTTGGTAAGGTCTCTAATGTATCTATCACTTCAGGATCAGCATTACTATTTTTTACATGTTTAATAACATCTTTTTTATCTGCTGGAAAGTTGATATCATTTATAAAAGGTCCAATTTGTGCTGGTGGTAAACCTCCATGAACCATTTTATCACCTCAACTATATTTCTGGGCTTAGAAATACTACGTATTTCTTCACATTTTCTTACAGTTTTAATTAAGTTCATTAACCAATATAAAAATTATTATAATTACTAATAATATTAATAATATATTTAAAGAAAAGTCTATTTGTTTCTATTTTTGATATACGGATACTTATGCGTTTTAGGTGTTTTTTAATATTAAAAGTTAAATTATATCATAATTTACGCTTTAACTAATTGTTTTTTGGCCATATTATTTCTAAATTGGACTATTTTTGGCTATTTAACTGTATTTTAAGTTTAATATAATGGGAGTTTATTATGGTATTTGAAAATTAATAGTTAATAATAAATAAAATATATTTAATATTATTTACAGGTGGATATGATGAGTAAATATGAAGATGTTTTAAAAGACATTGAAGAAACTTTAGGTATAATCCCTGGCTACATGAAGGTCTTGCCAGAAGATGTCCTTATACATGATTGGGCTCTATATAAGAAATATAGTTTTGAAGAAACCAAAATTCCCTCTAAATATAAGGAAATGATTGGATTGGCTGTGGCAGCTAATATAAAATGTCCGTATTGTCAGTATGATCATCTTGATGCAGCCAAACTAGCCGGGACAACGGAGGAAGAACTGGCTGAATTATATTATATGGCTAGTTTCACTTCCAGATGGAGTGCCCTACTACATGCACAAAACTATGATATGGAAATTTTTATAAAAGAATCAAAAAAGATAAAAAAACATTTGGAAAAAACAGCTAAGAAATAAAAGAGATTTTTAAATTGACTCAAATGCAGAATGTCCCGATTTTATGGACTTTTTATTTTTTTATTTTAAAAACACGATCTAGAGAAAAAAATGCGGGACATACGATTTATAGCAGAGCATCTTGGGGAACATATAAGGAAGGAAAAGCACTGTCAGTTAATGAATTGGGCTTGCGACTGCGCAGAACATATGTTGCATCGTTCTTATTCCATTATAAAATATCCAGTAAGATTCTTGAACTGAGTAAAGTTTTTTGTCCATTTCCATTTTCATACTTCTGGATAATATAAAAACATGGATTAATATTGTATAATATATAATTAAATTTTTGTGTATATTTGTAAAAAGGATTATTTAAGAAAAAGAACTTCTTTAAGCTATAAAAGAGGCTAAACTACGATTTTGCAATATTTGAAAGGTGAAATTCTTAAAGCCAGATTATTTTTAGCCATAATGCTCTATTTTAAAATAATATGAAAATCAGATTAAATAGTACGAAGCAGACAAGAGATTGTATTAAAAAAGAGTAGTTTTGTGGATGATAACAAAATTGAATATTTACAGTTAAGTGCAAATAATCTGGAAGAATTAATTAAATTAATAAAACTCTATGAAAATGTCTTTGAAATGGAACCGTTCCAGTATCCATCTCATGATTACATGGAGAAGATATTGAAAAACGAGAACGGCCTTTTTGTGGTTGCTAAGTATAAAGAAGAGATCATAGGGGGATTAACTGCCCATGAATTAGCATCGACATATTTTTAAGCCAGTGAAGTATATGTATATGACCTTGCAGTTCATCAGGATTTCCAGAGAAAGGGGGTAGGAACCAGATTAATTGAAGAATTAAAAAAGATTTCCTGTGGTAATGGGAATAAAGAAATATTCTTGCAAGCCGATGTTGGAGATGATTATGCTATAGATTTTTACAAGAAAATTGGTGGGGTTCCAGAGGATGTTATTCATTTTTCATTTGCATGTAAAGAGAATAAGAAAAGTAAGAAAGAATAATAACCTTTTGTGTCTACACTTTAAAAAACTGTATTACAAGAGAGGATCAAGATAATTTCTATTAAATGCTTTAATAAATATCCAGAATAAACCTTCAGCAATATCATTTCAAATGTTTATTTTATATTACATGGTTATTTAGTTCATTTAATCAACTATTTTAAGCCACATGTCGCCATAGTTATAATAAATTAACTCAAACACGATATTTCTTTGGAATTTTACTTTTTGACAAGGACTCCTATTACTCCTCCCACCAAACCTAAAATTAAGCTCATGATTAATGACAATTGAAGGATTATATATCCGTTGATTAACCTGCTGCTGGTAATTACTCCTATGGTGGTGCCTATATCTCCAATACCCAGAACAGATAATAAACCTATCAGGAAACCACCAATTAATCCTGAAATTGCCCCAACAACCATTCCATCTTTTTCATCCATTTTATCATAATCTTCAAACCTTTTGCTGGGATAGGATGCTAAGAATCCTCCAATAATCGGGCCTAAAACTAAAAGAGGGAAGAAGATCATTGATAAGACAATAGTTAAAGCAGCATTTACGAGAGCGCTTAGCCCTATAATTTTTAAATCCATTTTTTTATCAACTCATAAGTTTATAAGTATCTTGAAATTGTTTTTAAGTTATATAATATTTTTTAGGGTGCACATTCACTGTATTATAATTGAAAAATAATAGTACACTTATTATGTGATGTATATAAATATAGATTGAAGATATTTTAGTTTTAGATAATTTTAGCAATTAATGAATAAAAAATTAAATTAATGGAGTTGAGCAATATGGCAAAGGAAATAAAACAAATAGTATTGGGCATAAGTCGAGAGGGCGATATAATTGTTAAAAGTGCAAGAGGCAGAATATACACCGTTAAAAAAGCTGCAGATTTAAAATTCAGTTGTGAGGATTTATTCCAGGATGTAGAAAAAGATTTATTCGCCACTATTGATACGGAAGCCCAACCATGGGAATGTATCGCTATAGAATAGAGCAATAAATAGGAAATATAATAAATAAAATTAAATTTTAATCTTTTTTAAAAATTGACTAGTTTAATAGCCTAAGTCTGGATAATTTCTATTATTTCAAAGTTTAAAATTTCAATTAGTTAAATTTTGACGCTTTTAGCTACATATTTTAACGGATATAATTCTTTGCATTATTACAGTATTTTATAAAAGGAATTATATAATAGGATAAAACAAAAACAATATTATAGGTGATGGAGTTCACCTTCTAACTGCTTCTTTTAAGCTGATGACTCCTAATTAATAGTTTATAAAGGAGGTCAGCAATGTACTTAAAATCAAAATCAGTAATAATGAATATAATTATCTTAAAGCTAATTACTTTAGGATCAGGAATTATAATCTCTATTCAATACTTGTACATTTTAAATCCTTCTTTTATGAATTTAAACAAGGAGAGATGTCGATATGAGCAGCATTATTGAAGACATGAATATAAAAAAGATTTTAGATAGTAGAGGAAATCCAACAGTAGAAGTAGAAATTTTAACCGAAAGAGGTTTTGGAAGAGCAGCAGCCCCAAGTGGTGCAAGTACTGGAGTACGTGAAGTTGTATCTTTCCCTGAAAATGGTATTGATGCAATAGATGAAATAGAACTGGATATTTCAAGAGAAATTATAGGAATATATGCAGAAGAAATAAACACCATAGACAGCCTATTAAAGGAAATAGATGGTACAGATAACCTTTCATGCTTAGGAGGAAACATAATTGTCGCTGTTTCAATGGCCGCTGCAAAAGCCGCTGCATCATCATACGATCTACCATTATACAGCTTTTTAGGAGGAAATATGAAAAATGAGATTCCATACCCTCTGGGAAACATGATAAACGGCGGAGCACATGCTGGTAAAAATGCTCCAGACATACAGGAATTCTTAGTAGTTCCAGTCGGCGCTAAAAACATCACTGAAGCGGTATTTGCAAATTCCAGTGTTCACAAAAAGATTGGAGAATTTATAAAGGCCAAGGACAGCACATTCACCGGTGGAAAAGGAGATGAAGGTGGATGGGCACCAAATCTCACCAACGAGGATGCACTTGAAATTCAGGCAAGGGCATGTGAAGAAGTAAGCGATGAAACTGGCGTAAAAGTTAGACCATCTATGGATATAGCTGCAAGCAGTCTATGGGATGATTCAAAAGAAAAATACATTTATGAAAGGGAAGGTGTGAGTAGAGACACCGGTGAACAGATAGATTTCGTAGAAGAAATCATCGATACTTATAAAATGTTTTTCATGGAAGACCCATTACATGAAGCTGATTTTCAGGGCTTTACAGAACTTACAAAAAGAGCTGGAAACCGGTGTATTATTTGTGGCGATGATATTTTTGTTACAAATGCGGAGATTCTCCAGGAAGGAATTGATATTGGCGCTGCAAACTCAATTATAATTAAACCTAACCAGATAGGTACATTAACAGACACTTATGAAACAGTAACTCTTGCAAAAGATAACGGATATGTGCCTGTGGTTTCTCATAGGTCTGGTGAGACTACTGATGAAACAATTGCCCATTTAGCTGTTGCTTTTTCATGTCCATTAATTAAGACTGGGGCGTTAGGTGGAGAAAGAATAGCAAAACTCAACGAACTAATACGTATAGAAAAATCAATGGAAATGCCAAAAATGGCTAAAATAAAAAAATAATTAGTTAAAATTAAGGAGGAGATATAGATGAATCTTTGGAAGGATTTGAAAACTGGACCCTCAGTTCCTGAAGTTGTATATGCTGTTATTGAGATACCTAAGGGATCTAGAAATAAATATGAATATGATAAGGATATGGAGGCATTTGCACTGGACAGGGTGCTTTACTCACCATTCCATTATCCAGCAGAATATGGTATAATACCTCAAACATTATGGGATGACGGAGACCCAATGGATATTATTGTTTTGATGGATCAGTCCACATTCCCTGGATGTGTAATTGAAGCCCGTCCTATTGGAATAATGAGGATGATGGACGGTGAAGACAGCGACGACAAAATTTTAAGCGTACCTATTAATGATCCAAGATGCAATGATATAACTGATATTAATGATGTTTCAAAACATTTACTGGATGAAATTGCACACTTTTTCAAAGAATACAAAACACTAGAAGGAAAAGTTACAGAAGTAATGGGATGGGAAAATGAACAAAAAGCATTTGAAGCAGTTGAACATTCCATAGACTTATACAATAAAAATGAAAAATAAGCAGGGCTAAAGCACCTGAACGTTAAATTTATGTTCAATAAATAAAAAGGATAGACCGAAGTGGTTTAATGTATTTAATATCTAAAATTGAAGATACCGTAAGAGTTCCGCCAACATTGTTCGAAGAACCATTGGAAGATGTTGCATTCCAACTTTTAAATGAAAATTATGTTGGAAAAATAGATAAAAAGCTCGGATTAATGATTACAGTTAAAGAAATCGAAGAAATTGGTGTTGGTAAAGTTATAATGGGCGATGGCGCAGCATATCATGATGTAACTTTTACAGCCCTCTTTTTCAGGCCAAAATTGCAAGAAATTGTAGAAGGAGAAGTTATAGAAATAACAGAATTCGGTGCATTCGTCCGAATTGGACCTATGGACGGTCTTGTCCACGTATCACAGGTAACTGACGATTACATAAATTATGATGCAAAAAGAGGGGCGCTGCTGGGTAAAGAGTCAAAAAAGACTCTTGAAGAAGGAAACAAAGTTCGTGCAAGGGTTGTTGCCCTGAGCCTTAAAGGAAAATCCTCTAAAGAAACTAAAATAGGTCTTACAATGAGGCAGCCAGGTCTTGGAAGAGAAGAATGGATTGAAAAAGAGAAAAGGAAGAAGAAATAATGGTTACAAAAGCATGTACAAGATGTAAAAGGTTGATGGAATCAGAAAGATGTGCAATATGTGATATACCTTCTTCAAAAAACTGGAGCGGTTTTTTAATAATAATCGACCCGGAAAAGTCAGGTATTGCAAAGGAACTTAATATAAGTCTTCCTGGAGAATACGCATTAAGAGTAAGATAAATTCATAAAAATCAGGTTATAAAGTGTTAATATTAAAAAAAAAGGGAAGAAAATATTTTAAAAAGCCTTTAGGTGCTCTTTACCCTTCTTTAAATGATTTAGATAAGAGTTTACTTGAAGATGGTTTCATAATCTCCATTGGGGATGCCACAACTAAAAATCTTTTAGATGCCCATATAATTCCGAGAATTGGAATTATAGATAACAAAATTGAAAGAAAAAAATCAGAACACCACATTGAATATAACGCAATCAGGCTAACAGCTAATAATCCTCCAGGAACAATAACTGATGAACTATGGGAGACAATAAACAAAGCCTTTAAAATTGCCAGAAAATCAAACGTTTTAATCACCATAAATGGTGAAGAGGATCTGGCAGTGATCCCAAGTGCATTAATGTCTGAGGAAAATATTATAATTTTGTATGGACAACCTGGAGAAGGTTTAGTGGTTGTTAATGCTGATGAAATAAAGAAAATAGCAAAAGAGATGCTGAATTACTTTGAAAAGGTTGAAGGAATATAATTTTCCTGAATCCAATAATACATATTTGGAGGTCAAATAATGGACATAGAAATTAAAGATAAAAATGAAAATCCACTTTTAAACAGAACAGAAATACACTTTGACTGCATATATCAGGGAGAAGCTACTCCTAAAATTATGGATATTAAAAATAAGCTTGTTGCATTGCTCGATGCAGATAAAAAGCTTCTTGTAGTTGATAAAGTTTTACCTAAGTTTGGTGAAGGTAGAGCTGATGGATATGCAAAAATATATGATTCAGAAGAAAATTTAAACAAGATCGAAGCTAAACATGTTTTAGCTAAAAACCAAGAGCCTCAAGAAGGTGAAGAACCTCAGGAGGAAGAATAATGAGAAAATGCGACCTTTATGAAGTTAAAGATAATAAACTCGTCAGAAAAAATCCAGAATGTGTTAGATGTTCACATGGTGTTTTCATGGCAGACCATGGAGACAGATACGCATGTGGAAAGTGCGGATACACAGAATGGAAAACTAAAGAATAAATATTTAATTTTTTAATTTTTATTAAATAAATAAGGTGGAAAACCTTGAATTTAAGATCTGGACGGCTTAAAGGGAAGATGAGCAGAGAAGCTGCATCTTTTAATTCTTCTTTAGAATCTGATAAACGTATTTTTGACGCAGATATTAAACTCAATACTGCACATACAACCATGCTGGCAAAACAGGGAATAATATCTAACGAAATTGCTGAAGAAATATTAAAAGCATTAAGTGAACTTAGAGAAGAAGGAATTGAAGCCCTCGACCTTGATCCTTCTGTAGAAGATATTCACATGGCTGTTGAAAATTATGTAACTTCTAAAATAGGAGAAGTTGCAGGGTTTATGCATACCGGAAAATCAAGGAATGATCAGGTGGCAACGGATCTTAGATTAGCTATGAAGGAAGAAATTAAAGTAATATGTAATTCTATACTTCTTTTTATTGAAGAAATCATTAACATGGCTGATGAACATAAAGAAACTATTTTTGTGGGGTATACTCATCTTCAGCATGCTCAGCCTACTACATTTGCTCATCACTTACTTGCATATGCAAATGCTCTTAAAAGAGACTACGGGCGTTTGATAGATGCATATAAAAGGGCGGATATGAATCCTCTTGGTTCTGCAGCTTTGACAACTACAAGTTTCCCTATTGACCGTGAAATGACAACTGAACTTCTTGGATTTAGTAAAGTTATGGAAAATTCTATAGATGGTGTAAGTTCAAGAGATTTTATAGCAGAAATAGTATTTTCTCTTACTATGCTTGCTTCAACCATGAGTAAAATTTGTGAAGAACTCATAATATGGAGCACATTTGAATTTGGAGTGGTTAAGATAGCTTATGAATATTCTTCAACTTCATCGATTATGCCTCAAAAAAAGAATCCGGATATTGCAGAGCTTGTAAGGGCAAAAAGTGCAATTCTTACTGGGGAATTAATGACTATACTAACTATTTTAAAAGCATTACCTTACAGTTACAATAAAGATTTACAGGAAATAACCCCTCATCTTTGGAATTCTGTGGATAATGCTAAATCAATGCTCAGTATCATGCATGGGATGTTATCAACAATTGAAGTTAACAAGGAACGTGCAGATGAGCTTGCAAAATCCAATTTTGCCACTGTAACTGAGTTAGCAGATATACTGGTTCGTGAAAAAAACATGCCTTTCAGGACTGCACATCAAATAGTTGGAAGGATGGTTACGGAAGCTTTAGATAACAACGTGTCTATTGATGATATTGATTCAAAGTTTTTAGATAACGTTGCAATTGATCTGTTCAATAAACCCCTTGAACTTGATGATGATATCATAAAAAAAGCATTAGATCCAATGGAAAACATTAAGGCAAGAACGGTAATTGGAGGATCTTCTCCAGAAGCAACTGGAGATACTATTCTAAAATTAAGACAGTTTGTTAATTCCAGTAAAAAATAGTAATTTAATTTAAAAAAATTAATAAGTACATCCCATTAGGGATGTTTTAGAGAATTATTTGATTTTAATACTGAAGCTTTCTTCTTTTTCCTGTTTAGGTACTTCAACGGTTAAAACACCGTTTTCAAAAGTAGCTTCAGCTTCTTCAGCCATCACTTTTTTAGGGAACCTTACAGTTCTCCTTAAAACACCTTTTTTTCTGTCATGGAGAGTTATGTAACTTCCTTTCTGGACTTCCATCTCAAAGTCAAAGTCTGCTTTGACCTTTAACTTGTTTTCTGTAACTCTCAGGTCTATATCTTCTTTTTTAATTCCAGGTAAGTCAACATGGACGATAATGTCCTCGTCGGTTTCAATTATGTCTTTTCCTGGAACAAAGGTGTAATCTACAACTGATTTTTCCAGATCCTGTCTGATTGTATCAATTGTTCTTGAAGTGTCTTCAAGCATTCTCTCAATTAAACCTTTCCTATCTAAAATAGTTTTTCTATATTTTCTTCTATGTTTCATTTTTCCAGCCTCATTTTTTGAGTCATCTAATATTATTCAAATAAAATATATATATAATTTCTGGTAGAACCTGGATTATACTAAAAATAGGTTTAAATTATTAAAAACCGTACAATTTTTGATTTTATTGTTTTATTTCTTGATTGATTACTTATAAAAATAGTTTAAATTAACTAGATAAGGCTGTTTTTCTATTTAAAGCAAATTGATAATATTTATATATTATATATTATCAAATATATAGTCATGAAAGGCAATGCAACACCTCAATTAATTGGAATAATTGCAATACTGGTTGGTATTCTTATTATTATATATCCGCAGCTTGTAGCGTATATAGTAGGAATTATACTAATAGCATATGGGATATTAGAAGTCATAAAATAGCAAAATAACTTCATTTCTACCGATCTTTTATTCTATTTAAAATAAGTTAAAGTCCTTTATATTTAATTTAAGATAAAGGCATGGCATGATTTAAAGATTATAGGGACTTCATTATCATTTCAAGAGCTTCACCAGGCTCTAATATGCCTGCCCGTGTTTCTCTAAGCACCCTTTGAATGGAATATTTACGCATATGAGGATATTTTTTGTGCACCTCGTTAATTAAGGGGCATCCGTATCCTCCTTTCTTTAAAACACCATATTTAGAAGTTAAGTTTTTAATTTCTCCCTTTGTAGCAGATAGCATAGCAGGCAAGTTTATTTTTAAAACATCGTCTTCGATAACAATGGATTGGGATCCTGTTGATAGAAGATCACCATAAATTAAGAAAGGAATATTATTTTCTTTTGTATACTCTAAGACGGCTTTTTTAATTACTTTAGAGCATCTTCCGCATGGATGATATCTGCCTTCAAGTGATTCTCGAATTATTTCATCCATATCAACTTCTATGTATTCGTGTTTTACATGAAGCTCCCGGGAAAGGTTTTCCACATTATTTTGAAAATATCGGGGAAGAATTATACTGCCGGGATTTACTGTAACTGCAACAGGATTAAAACCTAAAAATTTAGCAATTATCAGCGAAAAACTGCTGTCAACACCCCCTGAAAGTGCAACAACTGCCTGATTGGATTCAGACTCTTCAAGATCTTCTTTTAAAAATATGTCAAAATGGTGAATATTTTGAATTCTAAGCTTCAGGAGTTTGCATAAATTATGGAGGGATTTAGAATCCTTAAATTCAGGGATGTTCAATATTTCTTTTAATTTATCTAATGTTAGTTTCATTTTATATTCCTTGAGTAAAATATCGGGATAGGATTCTACATGAACAGAGTTTAAATTAAGCTCTTCTTTTAACCTTCCTACAACCCATCCTCCCTTTCCAATTACTATTGATTTTTCAGGCCTGTCTGATGTTATTATCAGTAATTTCCTATTTTTTTCATCAAAATTTATCTCCTGGATGTCGGGTTTCACATTTTCATGCCCGATTTCTTTCCGTATCCGGCATATTTCATCGATTACTCTGTTTTTTGATAGTTTCAATTCTGTTCACCATAGGAATAACTAAATTTATTTTTTGCAAACATCTATTAAAAATAACTCCTAATGTAAATCCATTAAAAAATAGATGAAAATAAAATAGTTATTTATTTATTGCTTTTTCAGATTAAAGAAATTTTTACATTATTCAATAATTTATCTTCGATAAAGCCCTATTAATTGTCCTTCATCCAGGATATTCTGGTTTAATGCCCTTAAAAATTCTCCTCGTTTGAATCCGGGGTTCAGATTTAAGGTGGTATCAAGGGCATAGATTTTAAAGACAAATCTGTGTTCTGTGCCTCCAGGATTGCATGGCCCCCCATAACCTAGAAATCCAAAGTCATTTACCCCCTGAACAGCCCCATTTTCAAGCATTCCTTCTTTTTTTATCCCTGCTTCCAGATTCATGATGTCTGATGTTAAATTGGAAATAATCCAGTGCGTGAATATTCCGCCAGGGGCGTCCGGATCCTCACATATTATTGCAAGGCTTATGGTGTGCTCTGGTAACGTATCCCAGTGGAGAGGGGGCGAGATATTTTCATCGTCACAGGTATATCTTGGGGGTATTGAACCATTTTCATCAAATGCATCACTCATAAGTTTAATTACCATATTTTTTCCTCCCATGTGATGTTGCAATTTATATCTGCAGTTTTCATTAAGCAATTTTATAATATTGCCCAGATATTATTTAATATTTTACTCCTTAAATTTATTATTTAAATTTGTTATTACTCGCTCTATTTTAGAAATACATTTAAATGAACGCAGGAAAAAACTAATAACACTTATTTTTCTTAAATTATTATTATTAAAACTTTATTTTGTCTCCTTTTAAAAGAAAAAAGATTAAATTTGAAGTTTATTTTAAGGTTGAAATTGCAAATGATTTTGTAATTTGAATATATTATTTTTTTAGAATTCATATCAAAAATGAAAAGTGGCTCAAGACACATCTTTGATTATAGATTTAATTGAAGTCACAATCTTGATAAGGATTATCAAAAACCAATAAAATCGACAAATTTAAATACTATGGATTACTAATAAAAGATTGAGGTGAAAACATGACTGAATTACCAATTGCTCCAGTTGGAAGAATAATAAAAAATGCAGGTGCCCAAAGAATTAGTGACGACGCAAGGGATGAACTTACCAAAGTCTTAGAAGAAATGGGCGAAGAAATAGCTTCAGAAGCTGTTAGACTTGCAAGACACGCTGGAAGAAAAACTGTAAAAGCGTCAGACATTACTCTGGCTGTTAGGTCAAAAATGACCTCATAGGTTTTTTCTTTCACTCGAGAATTGTAGATTTTTGGTAACCTAAACACCATGTGTTTAGGATTTTTATTATTTTTTGTTTTCCAGAAAAGTATTACTGAACTGGTTTTTTGTTTTCGAACGTTTATTAAATATAAAAAAAATAACGCTTTAAATCATCTGTTTTTAATTTAAAAGTTTAAACAATTGATTAAGTCTTTTGAGTTAATTTTTCCAACTTCAAATTTATTTTTAAAATAATGTACCGATGATTTTATTTTATGTAATTTATGGAGCTGTTAACGAAAAACATATACATTTATATACTGGTACTTACCATACTCATTTTGAAGTACAAACTACTTGAGACGGAGCATTACATGGGGGACTTAACTCCTCATGATAGTTATTATTAACATTTGGGGATAAAAATACATTAATATATGAATGCACGCCTTCTTGGATAACAAAATAAAACCAAAGCTTATATAATGATTTATTAAATTAGAATATGAAGAGAGATGAGATTAAAAATCAGTCTATCATCAAGGAGCAGTAATTATTTAATTCCTTATAATTACAACCACATTCTTTCTGCTATTATCTACAGAAAGATCGCTGACTTAGATTTGGCCAGCAAACTTCATTTTTCACGAGATTTCAAGTTTTTTACTTTTTCACAGATTTACGCTCCTGATTGGAGGCGCACAAAAAATGGTATTATTTCAAGAGATGGCAAACTCGAATTTTATGTTAGTTCTCCAAATGATGATTTAATAAAAAGTCTCGTTGAAGGCCACCTTGAAAATTCTGAAGTTAATTTTAAAGGCGATAAACTTCTGGTGGAACAGATCGAGCTTCTAAAAAAGCCTATGTTCAAGGAGAATATGAAAATGAAAACCATGTCACCCGTAATGGCCCGGATAAAGCGAGAAGTTGACGGGAAACTTAATATATGGGATTTAGGGCCTGGAGATGAGCGTTTTTATGAAAGTGTTCAGAAAAATCTGATTAATAAATATGTTTCATTTTATGGTGATTTTGACGGCGATAGATGGGTGAAGATAAGGCCAGATATGAAGACGGCTAAAAGACGCAGGATTGAGGTTAAAGGGAATTATCACAGGGGTTATATGATGGATTTTGAGATTGAGGCAGATCAGAGGCTTTTAGAGTTTGCTTATGATTGTGGATTGGGTGAGAAGAACAGTATGGGTTTTGGAATGGTGATGACTTTATGATGGTTGAAAATCGCGAAAATATTTTAGAAGAAGAAATTACTGGGAAAAATGATATTAATATTCCAGAACTTCAATTTACAGGGAATTGGTTCATTGATACAGGTATTTTGGGCTTTATAAATGTAATGAAAGAAGTTTATGGTTGGAATCTTGAGGAACTAAAAAATAGAATAAAAGAAAACCCTGAATTAATTTATTATGGTTATTTTCCGTTTGCTTATTTGTTTTATCATTCAAAAATTCGCACTAATTTCAAAGAAATGGGAGATGTAAGAAATAAAAAAAAGAATTTTATAGAAAAAAGGAATGATAAACAAAAGGAACTATCAACATTTATTAAATCTATGAAGAATGCTAATTCAAATAAAATACCTAAAAAAGACTTAAATAAAATAAAAAGTTTAAAAAAGAAGATTCTGGAATTTGAAACTGAAATAGATGAGTTAGATTCCAAAATAAATGAGTTAAATAGTAATTTAAGCCATGAAAAGCAGATATTTTCAACTCAAATTGAATCTAATATAGATGAAATACTTTCTGATTCGGAAAATATGTTTACACATGTGAAGGATAAAATTGATGGGATTATTCTGGATTTTGATTTAAAAACTCCTCAAGGGTACCGAAATTTCTTCTTATACAATCCAAAAAAAGACATCTTTCTATCTTTTTTATATTTACATTCTCTTTTGAGAAAAAATTTCTCCAAAATAAAATTAATAAAATATTTAAAAAACCAAGAATCTTTATTAGAGTTCATTAACTTTTGTCAAGATATTAGTGTCAATTATATGGATTTAATCGATACGATAGAAAAAATGTTGTATCTAAAGAAGAAAAAATCAAAGATAATTAATTTTTGTGGAGAGAAATTTTGCTTGGATGAAGAAAGCATGGAGAGTATAAATAAGAAATGGTACATAAAGATACAGAAGGAATATGGGAAAATAGGAGAATCACTTTCATACGAAGTTTCTCCAGATTTTACAGCAAATCCCTTTTTGTACTCTCCCACTGAGTTTTCTAATATAGGATATACTAAACCACTTACATTGGACGAAATTGAATCTGGATTGAAAGTAAAATTGCCGATTTATTTATTGTTGCTTTCTTTTAGTAATGCTTTCCAACGTTTCGCACGAAGGAATATTCTTTTTTACACAAATAACCTTAAACTATCTTATTCTATTAATAGTGGGATTAGAACAAAAATTTCTAGAATGGGGAAAAGAGATTCAATATTTAAAATGACATGGTCTTCGATAATTGATGAGCTTATAGAAAATAAAGCTAAGTTTTCTTTGGAAAATATGTATTTAATAGAGTTCGAAGGAATAGGAAAAGACCAGAAATTGAAAGATGTAAGATATCTTGGCATTACAAAGCTTGGAGCAAGTATAATCATTGAAGACGCTATAAGAGACGCTTTAAACTCAAATATTCAAATAAACAGCGGTAAAAATTCCGAATGGGTGTGGTTGCTTGAAGAATTCATCAAGAATAGACCAATATATCCACACATTCTCAAACACGCCGTTTTGAGAATAAACAACAAGACAAAACAAAAAGCAGTCAAACCACTCTTATATGGTCTTTCAGTGGATGCTAAGATCAAATCTTTAAGTAAGGATAAGGGAGGAAGAATTTTCGAACAATATTTTTCCTTAGAACTTGAAGATACAGTTTTTCAAATTAAAGAGAGTTACAAATGGATGAATTTGGCATCTAAGAATGCATCTAAAGTTTTTTCAAGCGACATCAGAGATAAATTCGTTCCAAGACTTATTACAACAATAAAAAAGCAGAATAAACATGCATTTATGAATACTATTTTAAAAGCATTACTTGAGGAAAGAAAAACGGATCCTAAAATCGTTAAATACCTAAATAACTATCTTTTTAATAATATAATCCAAAATGAGACTAATTGGCAAAATTATGCTCTAGCAATACTTGTTGGTTTGTTATAGGGGGTAATAATATTGGAAAAAAATGAAAAAATGTGGGAAATAAAAAAATTTACTAACAAAGCCTTTAGCAATATTGGTTCTGAAAATTATAGGCAAAAAATAGTTTATAATTTATTAAATACAGTCAAAGTAAGCAATCAAAGTGATTTTTTTTCAATTCTTCTGAGAACTTTAAATGCACAAAAAGATAATGAAGATGTTAAAAAATTAAGCAGTAAATTGATGGAGATTTATCCATTAACTCCCGGAAACTTTGAAAATGTGGCTTATTCAATTATTATGGGAATTATGTCAGCAAAATCTGAATAAAGAGGTGATTAAATGGGAAAATATATAGTTATGGATATAGTTTTTTATGGCAACTCTCTTAACTACGATCAAGGTAGTGGAAACTATCAGGAACTTAAAAAAATAACAAAATGGGACGGACAGCAATATTCATTAGTTAGTAGATATGCTCTTAGATTTAGCTTGTTGGAAACTGCTAAAAACGCAGGATTATGGAATTTAGCTGAAGGAAACAATTTAATAACTGCTGGAAGTGGAGATAAAAAAGTTATTCAACCTGCAACAGAGTTTCTTTTATCTGGCGAGATTCTTGGATACCCTGAATTTGACTTATTTGGATATTTAATAACAGATACTCAGCCACAGAACTTTAGAACAGCCCCTGTAAAAATTAATCATGCTGTTTCAATGACTCCGTTTAATTATGATGCACTCTTTAATGCAAATATTGGACTTGCTAATAGGATGAGAAAACAATTTGGAGATATGAAACCCAATCCGTTCACAGCTGAAGAACATGAAACATTTTATCAATATACAACAGTTATCAATGTAGATAATGTTGGTAGTATAGAGTCATATCTTGCAAAGAAGATTAAAGACGGAGGTAAAGACAAAACTATGAGTAATATTCAGTTAAAAAAGAATGAAACAAATCTAATTAATTTTGAAATTTCTTATGGAACAGGTAACACTAAAAAAACCATTGATTTTACTCATAATAATGATAAAGAACCTAAAACAACTATTTCAAAGATAGTACTTCCTTTCAAAGAAGATGATGATAAAGTGAAGATTGAAGGATTCCAAAATCCTGAAATCATTGAATACAATGAAAATTTAGGTGCAATGATCATTCATTACATTCTTGATGAAGAAACTAAGAAAAAACGAATCGAAGATCTTTTAAAATCGATTTTAAATCTCAAAAGAAGTATAAAAGGAAGAGAAGAAGATTTAACACCTAAGCTAATTGTTATGGGTGTTTACAAGAATTTACCCTACAAAACATTCAAAGATAAGATTGTACTTCTTGATGAATATGTTGAAGAAGAGTATGACGAAATAGAAGAAACTCCAATGGAAAATGGTGGAAGACTGGTAAAGGTTAGGCATAAAACCACCAAAAGTAGAAAGCCGCTCTTTGAGATTATGGATGTAAGTGACACGGAATCTATAGACGAAGCCAAAATTTTACAATTCATAGAACCCTTGTTTAATAGTCAAAATGCATGTGAAGAATATGAGGAAATAAAAGTATTCACAGACACAAGCATCAAAGTAAAGTACAACAATAAAGAACAGTAGGATGGTTTCTATATGGAAAAAATAACCCTTCTTGAGATATTTCAGCCATTTGCACAATATAGAAATCCATTCACCTTTTATTATGCTCAAACATACCCGTTACCTCCTAAATCCACAGTAATTGGCATGTTACAGAACATTACAGAAAGATACTATGAGGAAGATTTCTATAACATCAAAGTAAGTATTCATGGAGGCTTTGAAAGCTTTTTCTGGAACTATCAGGGCTTGATTAAAGGAACTAAAGATGGTATTAATCTTATGAAATATAATGGAGAAATAAAACTGTGGAATCAAGGATTTCCATTATATGGAAGCAGCATAACCTCCCAAAGATCTCCTGTCTTTCAGCAAGAACTATTTAATGGCCATCTTTACATTTTTCTTAAGGGAAAACAGGAATTAATAGAAGAAATTGAAAAATCATTGTTAAATCCTTGTAAAATCCCATATATTGGAAGAAGTGAAGATATAATATTCTTAAGGGGTGTTTATTCTGATCAAGACCTCTCCTTTTCTGAAAAAATAGCAAGAAAAAATATTTGGTTAACCCAACCGGCTTATATTAAACTCAAAATTAAGAATGATAAAGAATTTCCAATTAAAACTGAAAAATTCCCAGTTTACTCTATTCCATTGAAAGTAGCGTTCAAAAATGGGGAAAATTCAATCACTAATAAGGCAGAGATTACCAAATCTACTAAAAGAGTGCCAGAATTTGAAACTGTTATGTATACTGGTTTAGATCAAGTTATTTATCTTAAAGACGAAGTAAAAGTTGAAAATTACAGTATAAAGGATAAAAATTTAACTTTTAAAATACCTGAAGAATTTGGGTGGTTATAATGAATGAATTAATTGAAATTTTAAGAGCTAAATCTGTAGATCAGGAAAATTATTTACTTAAAGACCACCTAAAAGAAGCTGTAAGAAGAGTTTTAGAACTCAATGAATTTGTAAAAGAAAACAAAGACTCATTTAATTATGATATGGTTGCCAACAATGAAACTTTTGAAAAACTTATTATTGCAGCAATATTACACGATTTAGGTAAAATTGACTACAATTTTCAAAAAAAGGTTTCTGAAAAAGATAGTGAAGATTGGGAAAAGTTAAAAAATTTTTTAAAGCCGCTTAATAATCCTCAAATAAGATATCCAAGGCATGAAATACTTTCAACAATTTGGAGCACATTTTTATTAGGAAATACTGAATTAGACAAAAAACTGAGAACAGCAATACTTCTTCATCATTATAATGATTATTTCATTGCAGAAAAAGATCTTATGGAGATAATTTCTAATTATCGTAAGGCTACAGCTTCTTATCTTGAATTTATTAATGTAAATTCAGGTATTTTACATAATTTCCTCATGAACTTGTTTGAATACATTAAAAATGATTTTTCTGATTCTGAAATAGCATGTTCAGCAATTAAATTCCTAGAAGCAGAAATGAATATTGAAAAAACAAATTTGCTCCTTGAAAAGATAAATTCTCGTGAAGATGACATATCTGAATTTGCAGAGTTTTATGATATAGATAATGATAATCCAGATTATGATTTTTTAGTTCTGCTTGGTTTCCTTAGAAGATGTGATTATTCTTCAAGTGGTGGAGTTAATATTGAATGTAGAGAACTCAAAAAGGTTTTTGAAGGATTATCCGATAAAATCAGAGACAGTATAACTAAAGATAATGAAGAAGCTTACCTTTGGCAAAAAGATGTATTGGAAAATGTCAATACAGACAAATCGCTTATTTTTATTGCTCCTACAGGCTCAGGAAAAACAGAATTTGCTCTTTTGTGGGCTGAAAAGAATAAAAGAAAATTGATTTATACTTTACCGTTGAGAGTGGCACTGAATGATCTTTTTTCACGTTTCCGAAATCCTGAGGATGGTTATTTTAAAGAGGAATTTGTGGACATATTACATTCAACAGCATTTATTGAATATATTAAGGAAGAAAAGGAAGGAAAATATTTAGATATGGATAAAATGATGACTTCAGTGAAAATGATTTCTTCTCCAATCCTTCTAACAACTCCTGATCAAGTATTTTTAACTTCTTTGAATTATTATGGCTCTGATAAAGTAATTTCTGTTTATCCATTTTCATCCATAGTTATTGACGAAGTACAAACATATAATGAAGAAATGGCAGCTATAATTATAAAAACGCTTGAAATTATCCACAAACTCAAAGGAAAACTCCTTATAATAACTGCCACATTCCCACCTTACTTTAAAAAGTTCTTTAAAAACATATTTGGTGAAGATTTGGAAATTGTCGATGTTGCAAAGCTTGATGAAAATACTAAAAGTCAAATAAAAAATTTCGATCAGAGGAGGCATAAAATTAAAGTAATTGAAGAACCTCTTTTCAGCAAAAATTCTCAATTAAATGAAGAATCAGGACTAGAGGACTATTTAGAGCTTTTCAATGACAAAAATCTTTTTTTAATAGTTAATAATGTTAAAAAGGCAATAAATTTGTTTAAATCATTAGAAAATGAAGAAAAAGATAATGTTTACCTTTTACACTCAAGGCTAATTGAATTGGAAAAAAGTAGGCGAATAAATGAAATAAAAGAGAAAATTAGGAATGGCGAAAAAGTAACTGTTGTAGCAACCCAAATAATCGAAGCATCAGTAAATCTTGATTTTGATGCAATGATAACTGAAATATCAACAGTTGACAGCCAAATACAGAGATGGGGAAGAATACACAGAAATAGGGATGCAGATTATGATGAAGATATTCCTAATGTTGTTATATTTGCAGGTGAAAAATTAGAAAATGGATCTTTAAAACTTGATAGAGGAACTAGCTTTGTATATGACAGTAAAGTAGTTGAAAAGACGTTTGAAGTCCTTAAAGAATATGAAAATAAGCAAGATTCCTTAAATTATGAAGAAGAACGAAAAATGATAAATGATGTTTTTGAAAGAGAAATAGATGGGATTAAACTTAAAAAAATTTACGAAGATGAAATTGAAAAAACATTGGACTATTTAAATTACTTTACAGTTGAAAAGAAAAGTCAAGCACAAAGACTTTTCAGAGATATCGCTGGATATAAAGTTGTAATTCCTGGACTCATAGAATTGGAAGAAAGTAATGATAAAACTGTGAAAAATGTATTTACAAAATCCATAAGAGAAAATGCGAAGTCTTGGAAAGAAATAATGGCCAAAATAAAGGAATATACGGGAGAAGATTTAGATATTTGGGAATTAAAGAAAATCCTTTATGAATATTCAGTAAATGTTCCTATCTATTACGAAGATAAAAGTGATTTCTGGAATAGAGATACTCGTGAATTTAGAGGATTTTACATCTGGAATAAAGTTAATGATGAAGAAGTTTGTTCTGTGAAAGAATATGGGCTTGATAGTATTTTGAAAGAAGAAAATGATTCAGTTGAAATTCTTTAAATATATTGAAAGATGATACCTTTGAGCAGAATCTGGGGCTTTGAAGAGCTTGTGGCATACTTTTTATATAAACATTCCGAATGTTACTCATAAACTTGAGCAACCATTTATAAGCAATCACTCATAAAGTTGAGTAACTATTTATATAAGGTTACTCATAAAGTTGAGTAAGGTGATAATATGAAACCAAGCACAGATGACCTTTTAGATTATATTTTGGCAAGATTAAGGGAAGGACCCAGATTAGCTCAAGATCAAATTCAAAGAAATGGAAAGAAATTCAGGCATAGAAGCGCTTTCTTTAAACTTAAAAAGCACGCTGATAACTTTTTAGATGCTAATAATGAAAACAGATTTATAATTATGCCTGGTTTAAGGGGTGTTGGAAAAACCACATTACTTTTTCAAATATATGACTATTTAACAAATGAAAAAGGCATTGAACAGGGTAGAGTGCTTTATATTTCTGCTGATCACATGAGCGAATATTTAGGTGGTAAAATAATCGATGCAGCAGATGTTTTTATCAGCGAAGTGCATCAAAAAACGCCAGTAACATTAGATGAAGAACTATTTATCCTTATAGATGAAGCACAATACGATAAAGAATGGTCAAATGCAGGTAAAATTTTATATGACCAGAGTAAAAAGATTTTCATGATATTTACCGGTTCTTCAGCATTAAGTTTGGAATTAAATGTCGATGCTGCCCGTAGATCCAAAAAAGAGTCAATTTTTCCCATGAATTTTTCTGAATATTTGCTTTTAAAACACGATATTTACGCTCCAAAAGGAACATCAGCAAGCATTAGAAAGTTGATCTTCACTGGTGAGATAGAAGATGCCTGTAAAAAAGAAAACGAGCTAATGCGAAAAATGTTGAAACTAACAATGCCTCTTGAAAAGGAATGGGAAAATTATCTGTGCTGTGGAGGGTTTCCCTTTGGAATTCACTTAGATAATCATGATATTCATGAAAAAACGTTTGATATGCTGGATCGTGTGATAGAAAAGGATGTATCTCTTATCAGGTCTTTTAGATCAGAAACTCGAAGTTCTATTTTTAGAATACTTATGTTTTTGGCCCTTCAAAAAGCAGGTGAAACATCTGAGGGCAAATTAGCAAATGATATAGGAATTTCTTCGGCCCTGGTTAAAGATATACTAAGTATCCTTGAAAAAACTCATTTGATATTTCACATTAAGCCATATTCTGGAAGTGCTAGAACATCTGTAAGAAAGGCATGGAAGTATTATTTTTTATCTCCGTCCATAAAAACAAGTATAAATTTCCAATTGGGCAAATATAACCCTAAAAAGAGAGAATTTCTGGGTGAACTTACAGAAAATATGGTGGCTTCCTATTTCTTCAGGCTCAAAGAAACTATGAATATGCCACATGGAATATTTTATTCTCCAGAAAAAGAGGGAGTTGATTTTCTATTAAGTGATATAACAGGCAAGATCATACCTATTGAAGTAGGAGTTGGAAATAAAGACAAAAGGCAAATAAAAAAAGCAATTAATAAATATAATTCGAAATATGGTATAGTAGTGTCTAATAAAACAAAAAGGATTACACTTGAAGATGATGTGATTCATATTCCTCTGACCACATTTTCATTTATATAACATTAAGAGGTAAACATGCTTTCAGATTCAGAAAAACACCTCCGAATCATAGGAACCCAAATAAATTACTATTTCATCTGCAAGACAAAACTATGGCTTTTCTCCCGCCACATCCAGATGGAACAGGAGTCTGATCTTGTATCCCTCGGAAAACTACTTCACTCAAAAAGCTACGGGGACGAAAAGGAATATACAATTGACAATTTAATCAGCGTTGATTTTATTAAAAAGAAGGATTATTTAGAGCTTCATGAGGTTAAAAAGAGTAGTAAAATGGAAAAAGCCCATGAATACCAGCTTCTCTATTATATGTACTATTTAAAACATAAAAAGGGCATTGAAAAGATCAAAGGTATAATTAACTATCCCAAAATGAGAAAGAAAATCGCTATAGATTTAAATAAATCTAAAGAGAATGAATTAAAGGATATAATTGAGGATATTGGTAATGTAATCAATGGTGACACTCCAGAGCCTGAAAGAACGAAGATTTGCAGGAAATGCGCCTATTTTGAGTTCTGCTGGGTCTAAAAATTTAAATGTTCTATAAAATGAAAATATATTTCGTTAGATGAACATCATATTGTATGTTGGTGAGCTAATGAAAAAGAACTATTATTTACTGTCAGATGGAATGCTTAAAAGAAGGGAAAATACCGTATACTTTGTAAATAAAGACGGCAAAAAGCCAATTCCAATCAATAAAATTTATTCCATCTATGCCTACGGCTCATTAACTTTTTCTTCACAAGCAATACATCTTCTTGCAAAAGAAGGCATACCCGTTCATTTTTTTAATTATTATGGCTATTATGACGGCAGTTTTTATCCAAGAGAAAAGCTCCTGTCTGGAGATCTGATTATAAAACAAGCTGAGCACTATCTGGACCATGAAAAAAGGATTTTTATAGCTAAAAAGTTAGTAGAAGGCGCTGCAAAGAATATGGGGAAAGTCCTTAAATATTATAACCTTGAAAACAAGATAAGTAGCATATTGCCTGATTTAGGGAATTGCAACATGATAACGGAGGTTATGAACGTTGAGGGAAGGATGCGCGCCGATTATTACCAGAAAATGAATGAAATTCTCCCTGAAAACTTTAATTTCGATAAACGAGTTAAAAGACCTCCAGAAAATATGATAAATGCACTTATAAGCTTCGGTAATTCTATGGTTTATTCAACAGTTCTATCTGAAATCTATAATACACAACTTAATCCCACGGTTTCTTATCTTCATGAGCCTTCAGAGCGGAGATTTTCCCTGGCACTGGATTTAAGCGAAATTTTCAAGCCAATTCTTGTTGATAGGCTTATTTTCTATCTTATAAATAAACGAATGCTCAGAGAAGATGACTTTGAAAAGGACCTTAATTACTGCCTTTTGAATGACAATGGAAGAAAAATTTTCATTAAAGAATATGATGAACGGCTTAAAAAGACCATTAAGCATAGAGAGCTTAACAGAAAAGTTTCTTATAAACGCCTTATAAGGCTGGAGGCTTATAAATTGATAAAACATCTTTTAGGGTCTAAAGAGTATAAACCATTTGTAATGTGGTGGTGAATTAATTTTTTGGAAGATGATCAAAATGTATGTGATAATAGTCTATGATATTAAGGTGGAAAGGGTCAACAAAGTCAAAGGATTCCTTCGGAAACATCTATACTGGATTCAAAATTCTGTTTTTGAAGGTGAAGTAACCAAAAGCGAGCTTGAAGAGATAAAAACAGGTTTGCTGGATATAATCAATAAAAATGAGGATTCTGTGATAATATACAGGTTCAGGACTGAAGATGCATTTCACAGAAAGGTACTGGGTATTGAAAAAGCACCTGTACACGGAATACTTTAATTTTACTTTTTTTGTCCTGATCTAATCGTATTTTAATGAGTTCTATGAATTTTTAGACAAGGATAGCGGATCGTTTGTCATAGAATTTTTTACCCCAATATTAAACTTACTTCAGGTTATTATATTCTTAAATTGCTTTAAAAAATATTTAACACTTTAATTTAGTTTTTACCTTATTATTATAAATTTAGATGGATAAAAAAGCAATTTATATTTTTATTTTCAAAAAATAACTCTATTTTGCAGGTCGTCGATCCATATAAAAGGATTCTGGAATGGGAGATCGACAATTTTAAGTATTCAATAGACCAAATATTAGCATGTATTTGGGAAAATGGGGCAAATTTCGGCCCTGCTTAAATCAGACTATTTTAGGATTGAAATTCAGCGAAACACAAAGGCAGATACATCAGATATTCACAGCTTAAATCAGACTATTTTAGGATTGAAATGATATTCCAGTCTGGCATTGGGACTATGGAGATGCGCTTAAATCAGACTATTTTAGGATTGAAATTTGTGTGGGGCCTTCTTGCATCAGGTCTCTGAATGGGCTTAAATCAGACTATTTTAGGATTGAAATGCATCAACTAATAAATTATATTGGTCAATTGCCCTGGCTTAAATCAGACTATTTTAGGATTGAAATGAAGTCATCGATAACCTGGAAAATAACAAAAGTTCGGGCTTAAATCAGACTATTTTAGGATTGAAATTATGGTTGGCATAATCTCTGTTCATGGATAGAAACCGCTTAAATCAGACTATTTTAGGATTGAAATTACTCCTTCTGGTTCATGCCAGAATGCACAGAATTCCTGCTTAAATCAGACTATTTTAGGATTGAAATGAGCTAAGAATGCTAATACTGCCGCGACCAATGTGGGGCTTAAATCAGACTATTTTAGGATTGAAATTTGATTGGGGGATTTTTCTCAGAAACCGAATCAGCAAGCTTAAATCAGACTATTTTAGGATTGAAATGAATTTAAGGGTATGGAGCCGGTAGATGATGCAGAGCTTAAATCAGACTATTTTAGGATTGAAATCCGGATAACAAATACATAAGTCTGACGGGATGTATGGGCTTAAATCAGACTATTTTAGGATTGAAATAGAAGCAAGATTAGGATTATTAGATTTACCCCAAGCTTAAATCAGACTATTTTAGGATTGAAATACTTATGACTTCATAGATAGCTTATTTGCTAAACTGCTTAAATCAGACTATTTTAGGATTGAAATTTTTAGGCTCTAAAATATTAGGAAAGGTGTTACTCAGCTTAAATCAGACTATTTTAGGATTGAAATTTCTTATATAATCCCAAAGGATATTTTGACTTTCAGGCTTAAATCAGACTATTTTAGGATTGAAATATGTATGAGAGAAGACTATTTAAGCATGAAACAGAGGCTTAAATCAGACTATTTTAGGATTGAAATTGTATTTGCAGCAATATTATAATTATATACAGTTGATGCTTAAATCAGACTATTTTAGGATTGAAATTCTACTATAAGCTTCTTTTGTTTCTGATATGCTTTGCTTAAATCAGACTATTTTAGGATTGAAATCTGGGGGGCGGTATTGGTGTAGGTATTTGCCTCTGTGGCTTAAATCAGACTATTTTAGGATTGAAATGTATTCACATACTCATAGTAGGTGATCCGGGCATTGGCTTAAATCAGACTATTTTAGGATTGAAATTAACTATTCTGTAATTGTACTACCGTACCTTTAGGCTTAAATCAGACTATTTTAGGATTGAAATTTTCATCAAATAGTTTTATTCTATCTTTTAAAGCTGCTTAAATCAGACTATTTTAGGATTGAAATTAAAAAGGAAATATAAAAAATAATAGGTTTTATAATCGCTTAAATCAGACTATTTTAGGATTGAAATTTAAGATTATTTGAAGATGCAATTAATGATGATGATTGCTTAAATCAGACTATTTTAGGATTGAAATCAAGAGATAGATTATCTATTGATACAGTATAATCATAGCTTAAATCAGACTATTTTAGGATTGAAATTAAAAGACTTACTTACTTGCAAACTCATAAGGATTGCTTAAATCAGACTATTTTAGGATTGAAATTGTATTTTGCGCAGCACCAATTAGATAATTCCATATGCTTAAATCAGACTATTTTAGGATTGAAATCACTACAGTGTCGTCTAACCCGTTCAGATACTTGTAGGCTTAAATCAGACTATTTTAGGATTGAAATGCACGTACTGGCTGGTATATATGGTTATCGAGGAAGAGTTGCTTAAATCAGACTATTTTAGGATTGAAATTAAAAAAGGTGGGAAATTGAAAGAATTTGGAAAAAAAGCTTAAATCAGACTATTTTAGGATTGAAATCAAATAAAATTAGCTGCAAATATTCTTGATATACGGCTTAAATCAGACTATTTTAGGATTGAAATAAATAAGTAGTATGAAAGGTCTACGCAGTTTGCTATGCTTAAATCAGACTATTTTAGGATTGAAATATAGTTTTTATTATATTTAATATAACGGGATTGAATGCGCTTAAATCAGACTATTTTAGGATTGAAATTAAGCGTCTCTACTGATAACACAACCGTCAAGTTTCATGCTTAAATCAGACTATTTTAGGATTGAAATGCGCATATACTAGTTTCTACGTTGTTACTTAATGTTGCTTAAATCAGACTATTTTAGGATTGAAATTCGTTTAGCACATAATATTCTTTACCAGTAAAAGGCTTAAATCAGACTATTTTAGGATTGAAATCATTTTTGTAAAGGCAACTTTTTAATCTCAGCATAGGCTTAAATCAGACTATTTTAGGATTGAAATTTAAATAATCTAAATTCAACCGTATTGTCATTAGTAAGCTTAAATCAGACTATTTTAGGATTGAAATAGATATTTAAGGTTTAACGAATCTGGAGATATTAAAGGCTTAAATCAGACTATTTTAGGATTGAAATATATTCTTCTTGTCTTCTTCTATATCCTAATACGTGGGCTTAAATCAGACTATTTTAGGATTGAAATGGAAGCATATGACGAGGAAGGTAAAACATGGGATGAGGGGCTTAAATCAGACTATTTTAGGATTGAAATGGAAGCATATGACGAGGAAGGTAAAACATGGGATGAGGGGCTTAAATCAGACTATTTTAGGATTGAAATGAATGACTAAATTTGTAGCTAAAGGTCTTAGAGTTGGGCTTAAATCAGACTATTTTAGGATTGAAATAAAAAATTTTAAATCTCTTCTTCGCCTTTTCTGTCTGCTTAAATCAGACTATTTTAGGATTGAAATGAAGCTATATTACAGTTTAACTATTGGAAAGAGCCTAGCTTAAATCAGACTATTTTAGGATTGAAATGGGGGCGTCATAGGCTATGTCTATGAACTTTCTTCCGGCTTAAATCAGACTATTTTAGGATTGAAATGTATTCCTTGACGAAATAACTGTGACATCATCAAGGCTTAAATCAGACTATTTTAGGATTGAAATTCAAAAAGGTGGAACTGGTGGACTACGAATCAAAGAGCTTAAATCAGACTATTTTAGGGTTAAGATACTCTTAATAAAAGATTAAATAGATCTATTATATTTTAAAGATTTTAAAAGTTCTTGGATCGAAAAATAAAAGGTTTGAAAAGTTATTTACATTTTTTCCTCATGCTTTAAGTTTAGAGATTAAAAAATAAATAAGAATTCAAATTAAATTCCAGCTGTTCTTTTAACAGTTCTTCTATACTCATTGCTCTTTTTGTAAAATGCCTTATAAGTTTCTAGAAAACAATAGAAGCCATGTATAGTCATATTTTTTGAATCATTTGATATATCCTCTTTAATTTGTAGGATTAAATAATTAAAAAAGTAAAATTTTTAATTTATGGTACATTAAAATGTGTTATCCATAAATTTATCTATTGGAATTTTTGTTCAATCAGGCTCAATAATAATCAAAAGTTTATATTGCACAAATTTAAAATAATAATGAGAAATCCATTTTTAATGAATAATTAAAATAATGTTTTGTTAATAAAAAGATTCAATAAACTATTTAAAAACTTATTTTGGTGATATATTGACTAGAATTGCAATACTGGATCGTGATCGGTGCCAGCCCAAAAAATGCAACTATGTATGTATAGAATACTGCCCTGGCGTGAGAATGGAAGAAGACACCATCACCGTTGATCCTAAAACAAAAAAACCAATCATTTCAGAAGAATTATGTTCCGGATGCGGGATATGCACAAAAAGATGTTATTTTGATGCAGTAACCATTATCAACCTTCCAGAAGCTCTTGATGAGCCTATTCACCGATACGGCCAGAATATGTTCGAATTATTCGGCCTTCCAAACATAAAGGAAGGTTCCGTGGTGGGTATTTTAGGTCCAAACGGTATAGGGAAATCCACAATTGTCAGGATACTTTCAGGAGAATTAAGACCCAATATTGGAAATTATGAAGCAGAACCTGGCTGGGATGAAATAATAAACTATTTTAAAGGATCACAACTTCAATCTTATTTTAAAAAGCTCTCTGAAGGAGATATAAAGGTTTCTCATAAACCACAAATGGTGGATATGCTCTCAAAGGTGGTTAAAGGTGAAGTCAGAGGTCTCCTTGAAAGTATTGATGAGAGGAATAAACTGGATGAAGTGGCAAAAACCCTTGAGATAGAGCAGATACTGGATAGAGATATCTCTAAATTGGGCGGGGGCGAACTGCAGCGGGTGGCAATATCTGCAGCAGTCTTAAAAGACGCCGATTTCTATTATTTCGATGAACCAACATCATGGCTTGACGTTAAACAGAGACTAAACGCTGTTAAAGTTATAAGAAGTCTTGCAGATGAGGGAAAGTCTGTAATGGTTATAGAGCATGATTTAGCAGCACTTGATGCAATATCTGATTATGTGCACATTTTATATGGTCATCCGGGAGCTTATGGTGTTGTAGCCCAGATGCGGGGAGTAAGAGTCGGTATAAATACATATATCGGCGGATTTTTAAAAGAAGAGAATGTCAGATTCAGAAGACAGCCCATCGTTTTTGATATACGGCCTCCTGCAGAGGTAACAGAGGGTGAAATCCTTGCAGAATACACTGAACTTAAAAAGTCATTCAAAGGATTTTCAATTGATGTAGAAGAAGGAGAGGTTCAATATAACGAGATTATAACTGCATTTGGACCGAACGGTATAGGGAAGACCACCTTTGCCAAGATGCTTGCAGAGGTAATAAAACCAGACCAGGGAAAAATTAAAAAGAAGGTTTCTATTGCTTATAAGCCCCAGTATTTATCTTCCAATTATGATGGGACAGTACAGGAACTTTTAATGACAACAGCTTTTAATTACGGCACAACCCTATTTAAAACTGAAATTGTTAAGCCATTTGCACTAGAAGAGATCATGGATAAAAATGTTAAAGACTTAAGTGGAGGGGAGCTTCAGCGCCTTGCAATTGCCACTGCACTTTCAAAAGAGGCAGATATCTATCTTTTTGACGAGCCAACCGCATTTTTAGATGTTGAACAGAGACTGCGGGCTGCAAGAGCAATACGAAAGATAGTAGAAAGCCGCCATACGGCATCCATCATAATCGACCACGATATCGTGTTTATTGATTATATTTCAGACAGGGCAATGGTCTTTTACGGCGAACCAGGGTTTGAAGGTCATGCCACAAGGCCTATGGATCTTAGAAATGCAATGAATAAATTCCTTTCAGATGTTGGAATAACATTCAGAAGAGATAAGGAAACTAAAAGACCCCGTGTTAATAAGTTCGAAAGTTATCTTGACCGTGAACAAAAAGAAAAAGGAGAATATTATTATCTGGAAAGCTGAATCAACCGCTCAAAAATTTTTTCAGAATTTTTCAAGGATTGATTAAAAAAGTCCTGCAAAATCTTCGATTTTTCGGCCCGAAAAATTTCATTTTTCGACGGCCTCGCGAAAAAACAAGGCATGCGAAAACTAGTTTTTGCTGCCCGCAAAACTGTGAGTTTTGCGGTTCGGGAAACAAAGTTTCCACCAATGTCAAAATTTTTAATTTTGACAGTTTTCGCTGTGGAAGGACGAAATCTTTAGTATGTAATCTTTTTTTAAAGACTTTTATTTTTTTTAATTTAAGGCGTGTAATTTGTCTATTATTTCACATAATTAAAAAACAATGGATTAAAATAAAATTTAGTTAGATAAAGGTAATGGAGAGCTGATTCCAGATTTATTTTTATTTTAATTCTTTATTTTACTTTTACTTTTAAAATAAGCAGCATGTATGATTATAAAAATAATTAAAAAGAGAAGTTATTTTGTTCTTAAGTATTTTATTGCATCCTGGAAATCAACTGCAAACTTTTCAACGAATCTTGTTGGTATGGAGAAGCTCACTCTAAGATATCTGTGCCCGAAAAGCTTGCTTGTGTAGTTTCCTTCCCTTGCAAAGATTTTTCTTTTAAGAAGGAATTCTGCAACATCAACTGGCTCCACGCCGGTTTCATACAGGTCAATGGCAAGCATGTTACCGTCTGATGGATAGACAGGGATAAATGCGCCTTCTACATTGTCAACAGCTTCTTTAATGATTTCCTGATTTTTTCTTGTTGTACTTCTTATTCTGTCGATCCACTGTTGTTTTGATCTTACCGCCACCATGGCACCCTTTTGGGCAACAACATTTGTTCCAAGGTCATTTATAACTATACTCCTGACTGAATCTAAAACATCATGAGTGCTTATCATTGCCCCAATACGCAGTCCTGCCATTCCATAAATTTTAGAAAAGCTGTAAACAGTTACAGTATGATCTGGAACGTATTTAGCTGCAAGATGATGTTCTCTTGCAAAATCCCTGTAGGTTATATCATGAAGAAGATAAATATCATTATCAATAGCTAAATCTGCAAATTCTTTGATTTCTTCTTTGGTATAACATGAACCAAGTGGGTTTAAGGGGTCAACAAGGGATATTATCTTGGTATTCTCGTCCATATTTTGTTTTACAAGTTCTGGTGTTAGCTTGTATCCGTTTTCTTCGCTGTAAATAGGCACGGATTTAACATGATCTGCGAATCTGCTTGCAAAGTTGTCTATGATAAGGTATCCTGGATCGCAGGTTATAACATTGTCTGTAGGGTCTAATATGTCGTTCATGCAGAGATAGAGGGATTCTGTACCTCCAGCAGTTATCAGGATATCGTTATTCCCATCGTTAAGCCCTAAATCTTGAAGTATAAGACCTTTGAGCTCTGGAAATCCTTCTGGTGGTGGATACTTGCAGTAATCCTTGTTTTTAACGCTATCGATCATTGCGTGCATTATGTCGTTTTCTTCATGTAAATGGTTCGTGTTTTGACCCATCCAGACCATTTCTTCGTCATTATAAACGCAGTTAAAGAACTCATTTACAGTATCATATCCTTTAGGTAGCCTCTTAGCTGCTTTTGCATATTTTTTTGGTGAAATCATACATCTCACAACCACATTAAAATAATAGTAATTCTAAATGTGTCTAAAGTATATTATTCTTTTAAAAATCTATTATTTAAAACCGTTGTTGTATTTTATGGCCATTATTTCCTCATAAAACAGTTAAATAATATATTTATTTTTGGATTATTTATAATCTTTTATATTCTTATACTATTTTAATCCGCTGTCTACAATTTCAAACTTAACTTTCTGTCCTTCTGGCCGTGTTTTATGACGTTTTAAAAGGGCATATCTTTCTCCATTCTCATTTTTAATAAGTTCAACTATATTTTTACTCCAGTATTTTAAGATTGTACCACCTACAGGCTCAATTATACCTTCTTCATCAAAAACAGAATATATATGATTTGTGATAATTACAGCAATATCATATTTTCGTGCAATTTTTGAAAGAAGCCCCATTTGCTTACCAAGGTCTCTATTAATCTGAGTCTGCCCTCCATCCTTCAATCTATAAAGTGCAACAGCGGAATCGAGAATGATAAGATCTACTTTTTCATTTCCAGATTTAATTATACTTTCAACCTTTTTTAAGGCCTCGTCCTGTTCCTGGAAGTCTGTAGGTTCGAGAACTATTATGTTACCTGCAAATTCATCGAAACTATCTCCTGAAATCTGTTTTATTCTTTCAATTGATAATCCACCTTCAGTATCGATAAATATGGCTTTCCTGCCTTTTTGAGCGCAATGTACAAGAATTTTAAGCGCGATATTTGTTTTACCTGAACCTGGAGGGCCATAGAACTGAGTAAGAGCGCCCTTTTCAACGCCTCCACCAAGTATAGTATCTATTGAACACTCTAATGGTATTTTACTGCTTTTTTTCATGTTTGATAATGTATTCAATGCTAATTCCTCATAAAAGTTCTAAAGTATAGGTTTAATATTTTTTATGAATTAAAGAATTTTTATTTCTTAGTAACTGTTTAGGGATTATAATAAAAATAATTTTGGTATACACTAATCTGCTTTAAAATGCTTAAAATGGATATTGTCGGCATTTTAATGATTTTTAAAATTAGAAAAATTTTTAATAGATATTAAGATATTAATAATACTATTAATAAAAATCATATTGGTTAGATAATGCACGGTAAAAATTTAAAATATAAAGCCCTTGCATTTACATTAATTGCAATATGGTCTAATTATTATTTTTGTTCAATTGAAGATATAAAAGAGTCCATACTTCTGGCAGCATTAATTATGACATAACTAATTCTATTATTCTAAATCAGGTATTACAGCTCCAGATCTTAATATTTTTGGTGGGGAAACAGTCATATCTATTACAGTTGAATGTATTCCTTTTTTATAAACCCCTGCATCAATAATTAAATCAACCTTATCATCAAGCTGCATTATAATTTCTTCTACAGATCCCGGTATTTTTTCGCCTGAAATATTAGCGCTTGTGGTTGTTATTGGGAAATCCCTTGAAATTTCTCTACAAATCTCATTATCAGGAATTCTTATACCTATATTTTCACTACCAGATGTTAATATTGGGGGAATATTATCTTTTTTCTTTAAAATAACTGTAAATGGGCCTGGAAATAGTTGATTAATCTTTTTTTCAACAAATTCGTTTATATGGGCTATTTTTTTTATGTCTTCAACATCACTAACACATACAGAAATCGGTTTTTTATATGACCTTCTTTTAATCTCATATACTTTTTTCACAGCATCATGGTTAAAGGCATTAGCACCCATGCCATAAATTGTGTCGGTTGGGTAGATAACAGTGCCTCCATTCTTTAAAATATTGAGGGCAGTTTTTATCACTTTTTCTTGATTATGTGAGCCTATTTTAATTGTTTTCATTCAATCATCCGTTTTTAGATAAAATTCTATAGTTTAACATAAGTGCTGGCTTAGTTCTGTAATAAATTATATTAAATATCCTTATTATTTTTAAGCAACAATTTATAGTTTGAACACTATTTGCGAGATATTATCTTTTTTATCCAAAATTATATCTATTGGAATTTATAATTAACCAATATGCTCAACAGATTACGACCACAGCTTAAAGTCATAATTGATCCTGTTGCAAAACGAATTCCTATAAATCCAAACGTTCTTACCATAATAGGACTTCTTATGAGTGTTTTATCGGCTTATATGTTTTCACGAAAGGATTTATTGCTTGGAGGAATTTTTATAGCACTTAGCGGTATTGTAGATATACTGGATGGTGCTGTTGCACGGAATCATTCCGCAAGAACGCCATTTGGTGGAATTCTGGATTCTACTTCAGATAGATTTTCAGATGCATTCATTTTAATAGGTATAATTTACGGTGGATTCGTTGATTGGTTTATTGGAGCATTAGCTATAGTTGCCTCTCTCAGTGTTAGTTATGTAAGGGCTAGAGTTGAAGCAGAGGGAATAGAATGTAATGTTGGGATAGCTGAACGGGCTGAGCGTCTTGTTATTCTCATAATGGGAGTTGTCTTAAGTGTTGTGTTCAACTTTAATTTTGTTTATTATGCCGTTATTTTAATAGTTATACTTGGATATTTAACCGTTTTCCAGCGAATATATCATGCATGGAAGCAATTAAAGGTTAATAACTGATAAATATCAGGAATAGATATTATGGCTGATGAAAAGGACACTGTGAATCGTATTAAGAAAGATATTGAATTATTTACAAAAAATATAAAAGAAATAGATTCAATAGAATTAAATGAAAATGAAATTGAGACCATTGAAAGGGCTAAAAGCTACTTTGAAGATACCGATTACTACCTTAAAAAACAAGACTTAATTACATCTTTCGGCTGTATAACCTATGCTCATGGATTACTTGATGCGATTCGGCTTATTCATGGATTAATTTAATGGTAATTTATTTATTACTGAAAAAGGGATAAAATGAAAAGATTTTTTGGTAAAGAAACCAATATTGAGAAATATTCCAAATTGCATGTTGAACTGGTGTATGCATGCGCACGTAAACTTCAGGATGTTATGAAACACTTTTATGAAGGAAAATTTGATTTATTGGATAAAGAAGTTGAAGAACTAAGCCGTCTTGAGCATGAAGCCGATGAAATAAGAAGAAAAATGGAAATAGAATTTTATAACGGTGCATTTTTACCATTTGATAGGGAAGATAGAATAATTCTTGCAGAACTTGTAGATGCAGTTTCTGATGCATCCCAATCAGCAGCCTATGCAATATCCCTTGGAAAAATTAATTTTCCTCAAAGCTTTAAAGAAGATTTTGAAGAACTAACCGAAAAATCCTGTGAAACTGTTTCAGTACTTAGAGAGTGTGTGTCAACCCTTGATACAGATTTAAGCGCTGCACTTGTTAAAGCACATGAAGTTGAAGCAAAAGAAGAACAGGGAGACATAATAGAAAGAAGAATAATCTGCAAACTCTACGCTGCATATAGGAAAAAGGAAATTAGTATACTTAAATTTATAGAACTTAAAAATATTACAGAAAAAATAGGTAATATTGCAGATCGGGCAGAAGATGCCTCTGATCGCGTTCCCATTATTGTGGCAAAAAGAAGAGGATAAGCACTGCTTTAAGAAAGCTTTACTTAAAAATTAATTTTCATGCAAATTAAAATTGAAAAGGTTAAAGAAGCAGCACATGATTTAAGGTTTCTTCTTAACAGGAAATACAGAAAAAAGAATGCTCTGGAATTTGTTTCTAATAAATATCTTTTAAACAGGCAGGAGAGAAACTTCCTTGCAAGATCAGTATTTTCTAAATCAAAATCAGATGAAAGAAGAGCTAAAATAACTAATATAGATGAAATAGAGGGTAAAATATTAATTGTGGACGGATACAACGTTCTTATTACTGTAGAAAGTATTTTATATGGGGACTTTGATTCAATTGTTTTATGTGATGATAATGTGGTGAGGGATTTAAAGGCCGTATTTGGGAAATATAAATTCAGCGAAATTACAGAAATTGCATTAAACCTGATTTTAACTCTAATAAGTAGATATAAACCTTTAAATATTGTTTTTTTTCTGGATAATCCTGTAAGCTTCAGCGGTAAACTTGCCGGGCTTGTAATGGATATTATGGATAATCTTGGGCTTAAAGGGATAGTTAAACTTTCAAAAAATGTAGATATGGAAATTAAAGCAATAGCCAGCCGAGAAGATGTGGTTGTAGCTACAAGCGATAGCGTCATAATAGATAATGTGAATAAATTTGTTGATATTCCCTCTTACTTTTTAAATAATAAGAATTAAAGAATATTTTCCGGCTATTTTAACTTAAAACTATAAAAGCCTGAAAAACATAGATTTTATGGTTATTTTTTGTATAAAACATATATTAATAATAAGAATAAATATATAATTAATAAAAAATTGGTGATATAATGGAATTTAACGATGAATTTTATAAAGAAAAAGTGGGTCAGGAACTTCAATCAAGAATGGAATGGTTCAAGGAAGCGCTGGATAATGAAAAAAAGCGAGAAGAACTTCATGAAAGTATTCAAGGGTCTGAAGTAATTATTCGCCTTGAAATATATCTACCCACAGATGATCCAGAAAACTTCATGGATGGGCTGTATTTATACATCAACAACAGCGGAGAAATCGTTGATGCCGATTATTACTTCAGAGATTCGTGTAATGGGGCAATTACAAGGGTGGAAGGCGATAATCTTCAGGTGATAAAAGATCTATTTCAGGATGCATTTTCATTAGAAATAGAATAGAAAAATTCTATTAAATTCTTAAACTGTCAAATGAAAATAATTTAGAGTTTTATATGGAATTAGATATATTTAAAGAAGATAAATGTAATCAACAATATTTGATTTTTGGTCAATAAACTACATTTATACTTTGAATTTCCAATTATAACCAAATATATAAGATAATATAGCTAAATGAACATAATATTATTCATATTAATATAGATTGTTAAAATTTACATTGTAAAATAGGAAAATGTAATCATGTAGATCAGGAAACAAAGCTTTCAGATTACTATGATTACTTTTCAATAAATGTTAAAAGTAATATTAATAAAACCAAGCATGGAGGATTAAAATGCGCAGTTTTGAAAGACTGACCTCCTTAAAGGACTATATTCCTTTAAAAAGAAGGGAGTCAGGAGGAAAAAATATAGGTCTTCTTGTTGATGGACCTAATATGTTAAGAAAAGAATTCAGCCTTAATCTTGACCTTGTAAGGCAGATTATATCTGAATATGGGGATATGAGAGTTGGTAAGGTTTTATTGAACCAGTATGCTTCAGATAAACTTATTGAAGCAATTGTTAATCAGGGATTCACACCTGTTGTTGTTGCTGGTGATACTGATGTTTATATGGCTGTTGAAGCCATGGAATTAATTTATAATCCTAATATCGATGTTATTGCTCTTATGACTCGTGATGCTGATTTTTTACCAATTATCAATAAAGCAAAGGAAAATGGAAAAGAAACAATAGTTATTGGGGCCGAACCCGGATTCAGCGCGGCTCTACAGAATTCATCAGACCATGCAATTATCTTAAAAGCTGAAAACAGCAAAGGCAAACAGAATAATAATCTAAGGGAAGAAAATGCTTATTAACTCATCAGTGGATGAAGTAAGAAAAAGGGAAAACTCATTTAGTATAATAAATTCTATTTTAAAAAAGTACGGAAGAGAAGATTTTTACGACTTAACCGGTCTTGCCGGAGGATTTCGTTTAAGCCCTGATGATATCAATCTTCTTGAAACCTACGCCGGCCCAGCAATATTTGAAAGCCAGTTACAGGAAGCAGGAAAACAGCATCTTGGTGGGGAAAAAATACTGGCTTTTAATAGGACTACTGCAGGGATTTTGGCAGCTGTCCTGGCACTTGTAAAGCCGGGTGATGAGGTTATCCATTATCTACCTAAATTCCCGTCTCATCCATCCATTCCAAGGAGTACTGAACTTGTTGGAGCTTCGTATAAGGAATTTGATGATATAAATGACTTTGAAGTCCATGAAAACACTTCTTTAGTAATAATTACTGGTTCTACCATGGATCATGATATAATAAATGAAGATGAATTTTCCAGCATAATTACGATTTCAAAATCAAAAAACATCCCGGTTTTTGTTGATGATGCCTCTGGAGCAAGATTAAGAACGGTGATCTATAATCAGCCTAAAGCTATGGATATGGGTGCTGATATTGTAATTACAAGCACAGATAAATTAATGGACGGTCCAAGAGCAGGGCTTATGTCTGGAAAAAAGGAAATCATTGATCTAATAAAAGCAAAAGCCAATCAATTTGGCCTTGAGGCACAAAGCTCCACCATTGTGGGTATAATAAGGGCTATTGAGAATTTCAGCGGAGAAAGAATGTTAGAAGCATTCAAGAAAAAACACACAGTTTATGAGGTTCTAAAAAAAGATATTATTAACATTAGGGAAACTCCAACCGGCATAATGCTTTCTGCAGATGATTTAGTGGATGAATTAAATAAAAAAGGTATAGAAACCGAATTTACGTCTAATGATGTGGCATGTGTTTTTTCAGTACTTCTACTAAGAAACTATCATATTTTAACTATACCTGCTGTAGGAATGCCCGGAGCATCTGCAACAATCAGAATTGACCTGTCATCAAAGGATGCTGAACGTGTGAATGTTGATTATATTGTTAAGGCTATGATTGAAACTTTTTCACATCTTGGAGAAATAGTAAATTATAAAATTGCATGTTCTACTCTTTTATTTGAAAATGGCCTGTAACTCTTTTTATTTATAATTTTTTATTGGAGGTTTCATGATAGAAATAGATGGATCTTTTGGAGAAGGTGGAGGTGCCATTGTAAGAAATGCTGTGGCTCTATCTGCCTTAACATCAAAACCAATCACTATCAAAAATATACGTGCAAACAGACCAAAACCGGGTTTGATGCCCCAGCATTTTAATGCTGTAAAAGCGGTTGCGCAGTTATCGGGTGCTAAAATTGATAAATTAAAGGTAGGTTCTACTGAAATCTCCTTTAAGCCAGAAAGTATTGAGGGAGGCAAATTTGAAATAGATATCAAAACAGCAGGGAGCATCACAATGGTTCTTCAGGCATTTATGATACCTGCAGCATTTGCAGATTTCCCGGTTGAAATCATGATTAAAGGAGGAACCGATGTTAGATGGTCGCCTCCAGTAGATTATTTGCAGAATATAACACTTAAAATCCTGCAGATTATGGGATACAATGCAAAAATTGATGTAATACGTAGGGGCCATTATCCACGTGGAGGTGGCGTTGTAAATGTTAATATTAATCCTGTTAAGAAATTAAACCCAGTAAAACTCATTGATCTCCAATTTAATAAAATAAAAGGAATATCCCATGCAGTAAACTTGCCTGAACATGTTGCGGTAAGGCAGGCAGAAGGTGCAGAAAAACTGCTTAAAGCAGGTGGAATTGAATCAGAAATAGAAATCGAACATTCTGAGAATGTTTTAGGGCCCGGATCAGGAATTACATTATGGAGTGATGGAGATATTCCTCTTGGTGGCAGTTATATCGGAGAACGTGGCTTGAGAGCAGAAAGAGTTGGACAGAAAGCTGCAGAAGAAATTTTATACCATATATCCAGGGGTGTTGCCCTCGATAAATATATGGGAGATCAGATAATCCCATATATGGCAATTGCCGGTAATTCAATGGTACAAACGGCAGAATTAACAGATCATACACTTACAAACATTTATGTGGCTGAAAAAATAATGAAAAAAAAGTTTAAAATAGAGGGCAGTCCTGGAAAAACTGCAATTATAAAAATTGGTTGATTTAAATTATCTTAAATTTTCATGCTCTGAATGTAATGTTAAAGATTTAAATGGTTCTGTTTAGGTCCTCAACATGCCTGCATTCCCCTGAAATCATCTTTTTAAGTGAGCCATCCTTAAGTTCTAGAATCAATGCTCCTTCACTATTTACTCCTACAGCTTCGCCTTTTACAATTTTTGTGCCAGTACGAACTTCTACTTTGCTTCCAATTGTTTTGGAGTATTTACGCCATCTATTTAATATATTCCTGAAATTTCCTTTATTAAATTCATTGTACATTTCTTCGAAGTTCTCAAGGAATTTTCTTACAAGTATCATACGGGAGATGTCTTTTTCCAGTTCATTTTTAAGGGATGTTGTATTTTCTCTCAGTTCTGGAGGTAGTAAATCTAAATCAACATTTGCATCAATTCCAATTCCAGCAATGATATAGTCAATTGAGTCTATTGCAGTGCTTATCTCTGTCAATATGCCGCAAACCTTTTTATTTTCAATTAAAATATCATTAGGCCATTTAATGCCTACATCAAGCCCATATTCTTCTTTAATAGTATCTGCGGCAGCAACACCTGCAGTAAATGTTAGTTGGGGGGCGTTTATTGGTAATGTGTCTGGTCTTAGAATAATAGACATCCATGCACCGCCCAGTGGGGAAATCCATGGTTTTCCACGCCTACCTCTCCCTCTTTTCTGACTTTCAGCTATTACCACAACTCCTTCAGCAGCTCCTTCCTGGGCAAGCCTTTTTGCAACTTCATTTGTAGAATCAACTTCTCTAAAATAATGAATTTCTTTTCCAATATAGGTGGTATTGAGTTCATTTTTTAGTTTATTGGGTAAAATTAGGGTTAATTCCTCATCAAGCTTAAATTCATTGTCTGAATATGATTCAATACTATATCCTTCATTTATAAGTGATTTAATATGTTCATATACGCTGGATGCCGGAATTTCAAGTTCTGAAGAGATTTCATCAATAGAGATATATTTTCCCTTTTTTTCATAAAGTGTTTCCAATACTTTATTTTTCATTTTAACACCTGCATTTCAATATATAATGATTGAAATGATATTTATTGGGATTTTTTAGATAATGAATTTGCCATGTAACTGTTTACAGCAGCAGAAACTGCTGCAACTTTTGGAGATGGTTTAAATGTTGATCTAAGTCTCGCTGCTGTTTCTTCATCTGCCTTAATTACTTCGGCCATATGTCCCATGATTTCATCACGATACTGGTCAACAAAATGGGTATGCAGTTTTCCCTTTCTGAAATGTTCACTCAGCATCATTGATTTATGGAAAGGTATTGTTGTCTTAACTCCAAGAATGATGTATTCATTCAGGGCCCTTCTCATACGTGCTATGGCTTCATTTCTTGTCATTCCCCATACAATGAGTTTAGATATCATTGAATCATAATATGGGGGAATAACATAGTTCATGTAAACTCCACTATCAACTCTTACTCCTATTCCTCCTGGAGACCGGTAACCTGTTATTTTTCCAGGATTTGGAGCGAAATCATTAAGGGGATCTTCAGCATTTATTCTGCATTCTATGGCATGGCCCCTTACTTTAATATCTTCTTGAGAGCAACAGAGTTCTTCACCAGAAGCAATATTCAACTGTTGTTTTACCAGATCGATTCCTGTTACAACCTCTGTAATCGGATGCTCAACCTGTATACGGGTATTCATCTCAAGGAAGTAATAATCACCATCTGAATACAAAAATTCCACAGTTCCAGCATTTGTATATCCTATAGAAGAAGCAGCTCTAACTGCTGCCCCTCCCATTTCTTCCCTCAATTCTTCGGTCATAATGGGAGATGGTGATTCTTCAATGAGTTTTTGATGTCTTCGCTGAATTGAACATTCACGATCTGCAACATGGATGGTGTTCCCATGCTCATCAGCAAGGATCTGGAATTCTATATGACGGGGCTCTTCCACATATTTTTCAATATAAATGGTTGAATCTCCAAATGCTGAGGCTGCAACTGATTGTGTGGATTCAATTGCACGTACAAGCTCATCTTCTTCATAAACTGTACGCATTCCAATTCCTCCCCCTCCAGCTGAAGCTTTCACAATAACAGGGTATCCTATAGACTCTGCTATATCAACCGCATCTTCAAGTTCAGTTACTCCTTTAGCAGTACCTGGGATAACAGGTACTCCTGCAGCACGCATTAACTTTTTAGATTCAATTTTACTCCCCATAGATTCTATAACAGATCCTTTGGGTCCTATTAATTTGATTCCATGTTTTTCACATTCTTCTCCAAGTTTAGGGTTTTCGGCTAAAAATCCATATCCTGGGTGAATTCCCTCAGCGCCACATTTTTCTGCAACATCAATTATCTTCTCAATACTTAAATAACTTTCCGAAGGGCTTGGTTTTCCAATATTATATGCTTCATCAGCATATTTTGCAAAAAGGGAATTTTTATCTGCATCAGAATACACTGCAACACTTTTCACTCCGAGTTCTTTACAAGCTCTCATGACTCTTATTGCTATTTCACCACGATTGGCAATCAGGATTTTATTAAACATGATATCGCCTCTACTATTTCACTGGGTTTAAGATAAACTTTGAAATCATTTTTAAACAAATTTATTTATTTTTAACATTTATTTCTAATTATAATTATTATTCTAACCTATATTTATTTCATTATATTTCATTAATTAAATAAAAATATTATAATATTCAAAAAATAGTGTTGTTAAAATGAATAAAAAAGGAAATATTACCAAAAAAAGACATCTTGAAATGATGCTTCAAAATATACCTCCTCATGAAGATCCAAAAGTTCATTTAGAGCAATATACAACTCCGGCAAGCATAGCATCTGATATTCTCTGGAATGCACATGCTTTAAATGATATAAATGGTAAGATAGTCGCTGATCTCGGCTGTGGAACAGGTATATTTGCAATTGGAGCAGCATTACTCGGAGCAGAGAAAGTAATAGGTTTAGATATAGATAATGAGGTAATAAAAACTGCAAAAACCTATGCATCTAAAATGGGTGTTGATGAAACAACAGAATTTATGAGTGGAGACATTCAGAGCTTTAATCTGAGAGCAGACACCGTAATTCAAAATCCTCCCTTTGGAGCTCAAAAAGCCGGAACAAAAAATGCGGATAGATTATTCATGAAAAAAGCTGTTGAAACCGCTCCAGTTATATATTCGCTCCATATGGGTGAAACTGAAGAATTTGTTTATAAATATTTTAAATCACTAAATGGTAACATAACTCACAAGTTTTATTATACCTTTTACATACCTCACATTTATCATTTTCATCAAAAAGAAAAGATAAATATTGATGTTGTGGTATTAAGAGTTGAAGCAGATGAATAAGAGTGATTAATTAATTATATGGATGATTAGTATATGAAATCAAATCTTTATTTATATTCCATAACCAAAAAATATTATAAACAATTAGATCATAAATATTTAAGATATATTTAAAAGGTAAAATTAGGGAAATTTTATCTTCTGTATTTATATACTACTTTAACCAAATCTAAAAAAGTTATACACAATATATATAAGAAGATAAAAACAGATAATGGAAAATGGCATTAAGACATTTATCCATTTTTATACCTGCCTCAATAATTGCTGAGACCAAGGATTTAAGAATAAAAACTTACAAGGTAGGGCTTATTGGTAGATCTGCAGCTATCTTCAAAGCTGACAAGATCGTCATTTATAACGATAATTCAGATGAGAAAGAGGTAAAGTTTATTAGTGATGTTCTCACTTATATGAATACACCTCAATACCTTAGAAAAAAGGTATTTCCCATCTCAAAGGAATTAAAAAACGTTGGAATTCTTCCACCACTCAGAACTCCCCACCATCCTACAGGTGAACCTGCTGTGGGGGATTACAGACAGGGATTTACTTTAAAAAGGACAAAGAAAGGTACAATAGTTGATATTGGAGCGGATAGACCCGCGCTTTGTCGTGAAAAACTCAGCATAAATAAGGTATTTAGCTTTCGAATTGTAAAGCTTTCAAAAAAAGATATATTAATAGAACCAGATAAACCCGATTTTTACTGGGGTTATGAGGTTTTATCTACTTATAAGGACTTGTATGAAAGCGTTTTGGAAGTAAAACCAGATATTGTTATTGGTACTTCCAGATATGCACAGCCCATCACTTCTATTTTAGATGAAGTAAAGCGCAAGATAAAAGATGCCAGACATCTGGCTATTTTGTTTGGTGGTCCTTATTCAGGCTTGCATGAACTTATTCAGGGCCGAAAAAACATAATAGATCTTGAAGTCAATACAGTCCCATCACAAGGAACTAAGACTATAAGGACTGAAGAGGCGGTTTTAATAACTTTATCTGCATTTAATCTATTTTTAGATGCAGAGTAACTCGGAAAATTGAAAGAATTGTGAAGTAAGGAGGTATATTAAAAATGACTAGACATCACCAACCACGAAAAGGATCAGTTGCATTTAGCCCTCGAAAGAGAGCTTCCAAACAATCCCCCAGGATCAAGTCCTGGCCAACTTCCGAAGAAACGGGTTTGTTGGGATTTGCAGGATATAAAGTGGGAATGACTCATGTAATAATGACAGACAACAGAAAAAACTCACCAACAGAAGGAATGGATATTTCAACTCCTGTGACTATATTGGAAGTTCCCCCTGTTGTTGTAATGGGTATAAGAGCTTACAAAAAAACCACTCGCGGACTTAAAACCATGATGGATGTCATGGCAAGTGAATTGAGTGAAGACCTATGGCGGAAAATACCTCTGCCAGAAAAATATGATACTGATTCTAATTTAAATAAATTAAAAGAAAATATTGAAAATATTGATGATATAAGAGTTTTATTACATACCAACCCTAAAATGACCAGTGTACCTAAAAAGAAACCTGAAATAATTGAATGCGGCGTTGGTGGATCTACAGTCGAAGAAAAACTTGAGTATGCTGCAAGTATTCTTGGAACAGAAATAAATGCAGCGGATGTTTTTTCTGATGGAGAACATGTTGATTCTATAGCAATTACCAAGGGTAAAGGATTCCAGGGACCAGTTAAAAGGTGGGGAGTCAGAATACAATATGGAAAAGCAGCAAGAAGTAGTAAAGGAAGGCATGTTGGTTCTTTAGGTCCATGGTCACCGGAAAGAACAATGTGGACTGTTCCACAAGCTGGTCAGATGGGATATCATAAAAGAACTGAATATAATAAAAAAATTCTTAAAATAGGCGATGCATCTGAAGCAGACGCTGTTAATCCCGACGGTGGATTTGTTAAATATGGTCTTGTGAAAAACAACTATATTATAGTTAAAGGATCACTTCCAGGTCCTTCAAAAAGACTTGTAATATTAAGAAAAGCAATGAGACCTCACAGAAAGCATAACGATGCACCTGTAATATCATTTATCTCAACTGCCTCAAAACAGGGAGTCTGAGTCATATTTGGAATTAATTAAAGAGGGATATTAGATGAAAAAAATCAAAGTTTATTCATTAGAAGGCGAAGTCATTGATGAAATCAAGCTGCCTGATATTTTCAACGAAGAATTCAGACCAGATATCATTAAAAGAGCAGTAATTTCCTCACAAACAGCAAGAATTCAACCATGGGGGACAGATCCTATGGCTGGAAAAAGAACAACTGCAGAATCTTATGGTTCCGGCCGTGGTGCAGCAATGGTACCTCGTGTAAAGGGAAGCAGACACCCTGCAGGTTCAAAGGCAGCTTTTGTGCCCCAAGCTGTAGGTGGTAGGAGAGCACATCCACCAAGGGCTCAGAAAGTTTATCATGAAAAAATAAACAGGAAAGAAAGAAGATTGGCAATAAGATCAGCTATTGCTGCAACTACAAACAGAGAACTGGTAGAAAACAGAGGTCATAAAATCGAAAACGTACCTCAGGTTCCATTTGTAGTTGACGATGAATTTGCAAAAATCAAAAGCACCAAAGAAACAAGAGAAATATTCAAAAAACTTGGAATAATGGATGATATTGTCAGAGCAAAAACAGGTAAGAAAATAAGAGCTGGAAAAGGTAAAATGAGGGGCCGAAAATACAAAGTACCAAAAGGACCACTCATAGTTGTTGGGGAAGATAAGGGAATAAGCTTAGGTGCTAGAAATCATCCTGGTGTTGATATAGTATCCGTTGAAAACCTGAACACAGAACTTTTAGCTCCAGGTACACATCCCGGAAGGTTTACAATATATACCCGATCTGCAATTGAAAGGTTAGGTGAATTATTCCAATAATAAAGAGGACGTGTAAAAATGGATCCTTATGCAATAATAATAAAACCACACTTAACAGAAAAAAGCATGAATGCAATTGATCAAAATAATGAACTTACTTTCACCGTACTGCGAACTGCAAAAAAATCTGAGATTAAAAGTGCATTTGAAGACCTTTACGCTGTAAAAGTTGAAAGAGTTAACACTCAGATTACTTCAAAGGGTGAGAAAGTAGCTTACATTAAACTTGCAGCTGAACACAGCGCAGAGGATATAGCAGTTAAAATGGGTGTATTCTAATACTCATCGCTGCAATTAGATTAATATCCGCAAATACCTTTTAAGGTCATGTATGGAGGAATATAAATGGGAAAACGTTTAAAATCACAAAGAAGAGGGAGAGGAACTCCCACTTACAAGAGTGCATCGCACCGTTTTAAAGGAAAGATCGAATACAGATCATATGATAATATAGAAAAAGAAGGCAGTTTAAAAGGAAAAGTTGCCGATATAATTCATGATCCTGGACGTACTGCGCCAGTAGCATTAATTAAATTTGAAAATGGTGAAGATTTACTTGTATTAGCACCTGAAAGCATACAGATAAATGATGAAATAGAATTTGGAGCTTCAGCACCAATAAAAGCTGGAAATGCATTACCACTTGCCCAGATTCCAGAAGGTACACCATTATATAATCTTGAAAAAAATCCAGGAGATGGCGGAAAATTCGTTAAATCTTCAGGTACTTACGCTTCTTTAATAACCCATGATGTAGGAAAGGCAATTGTAGAATTGCCTTCAGGAGAATTGAAAGCATTTAACCCTGCCTGCAGGGCAACAATAGGAGTTGTTGCTGGAGGAGGAAGAAAGGAAAAACCATTCCTTAAAGCAGGAAATAGATTCTACGCTTTAAACGCGAAGGGTAAAAAGAATGTTAGTGTTAGAGGAGTGGCAATGAATGCAGTAGATCACCCACACGGTGGAGGAAACAGACAGCATCCAGGAAGGCCAACCACAGTATCAAGGCATGCACCACCAGGAAGAAAAGTTGGGTCAATTGCTGCAAAAAGAACAGGGAAAAGAAGATAAGGAGGCGACTAATTGGCAAGAAAAGTATTTAAATATCGCGGTTATACCTTAGAAGAATTACAACAAATGCCTTTGGATAATGTTATACAACTGTTTCCATCAAGGCAGAGAAGATCCCTAAAAAAGGGATTTCTTCCAAGACAGAAAAAGGTACTTGAAAAAATTAGAAAACTGAAAAAAGAAGGGAAAAAAGGCGGAAGACCTCAAATAATTAAAACCCATTGCAGGGATATGATTGTACTTCCAGAAATGATTGGATTAACCTTTGGAATTTACAATGGAAAAGAATTCACCGAAGTTACAATGCAGCCAGAAATGATTGGATGCTACTTTGGAGAATTTGCACCTACAAGAAAACGAGTAGAACACGGAGATCCCGGAATGGGTGCTACAAGGTCATCTATGTTCGTACCTCTTAAATAAGGAGAGAATACAATGGCAAAGATTAAATACGCTTTTACAGACGGCGATAAAACTAAAACAGCAAAGGCTCTTGGAAGATCTCTTAAGATCTCTCCAAAACATGCTATTGAGATATGTAATAAAATAAGGGGAATGAAGGTAGAAAACGCCAAAAATTACCTTGAAGACGTAATTGAAATGAAAAAAGCAGTTCCATTCAAAAAGCATAACAAAAAAGTAGGCCACAGGAGAGGACTGGAAGGATGGCCAACTGGAAGATATCCAGTTAAAGCTGCAGCTCAGATCCTTAACGTGCTTAATAACGCTGAAGCAAACGCTGAATACAAAGGACTTGATTCAGAAAATCTCAGGATAATGCATATATCCAGCCATAAGGGATATGTAATACGCGGATGGACTCCAAGAGCATTTGGAAGAGCAAGCCCATTTAACACACCAACCACCCACATACAGATAGTCCTAGGGGAGGCATAGATTTACATGATTGAAAAAGATTTTGTCACAGAAGGTCTTAAAAGAACAAGAATTGATGAATACCTTGAAAACGAGCTTGAAAGAGCAGGTTACGGTGGAATGGAAATTCAATTAACTCCTTTAGGTACAATGATTGTTGTTTACGCTGAACGTCCTGGAATGGTTATAGGAAGAGGTGGAAAAACCGTCCGAAACATAACCCAAACCTTAAAAACTAACTATGGCTTGGAAAACCCACAGGTAGAAGTTAAAGAAGTGGACGTCCCTGAACTTAACCCTAAAATAATGGCCCATAAAATTGCAGCTATGCTGCAGCGTGGCATGCACTTCAGAAGAGTAGCATACACAGCACTAAGGAGAATAATGGGCGCCGGTGCACAGGGTGTAGAAGTAACAATTTCTGGTAAAATAAGAGGTGCAAGATCAGCAACTGCCAAATTCAATGATGGTTACATAAAAAAATGTGGTGAACCATCCACAAGATTCGTTAAAGAAGGATTTGCAACAGTACAACTGAAACCAGGAGTTTTAGGGATATATGTTAGAATCATGCCTCCAGGAATGATTTTACCGGATAAAGTTGATATATTAAAGGCTGCAGTGGAAGAGCCAGCAGTTGATACAATTATGGACACCCTTGAAACAGAGGAAGCTGAAGAACCTCAAGCAGAGGAGATTGAAGATACAGAACTCAGCGAAATAGAAGTTGAGGAAGAACCAGCAGAAGATTCCATTACCGAAGCTGAAGAAGAAACAGCTGAAGAACCATCAGAAGCTACAGAAGAAGACAAAGAAGAAACACTTGAAGAGTCAGAAGAAACAGAAGACGAAGAAACAACCGAAGAGCCAGAGAATACAGAAGAAGCTGAAAACAAGAAAGAAAATTCAAAAGAAGCAAGTGAAGAGTCAGAAAAGCCAGAATAGAAATACTGGATATACATAAATATAAAAAGGATGGAATAACATGGTAATATTAAGGAGCAAAGAAATACGTGAAATGGAAATCGAGGACATCCAGAAGAAACTGGATGAACTAAAAGCGGAATATGCAAAAAATATTTCAAAAAGTTCTGCATCAGGGATTAACGAAAACCCTGGAAAAATCAAGGAACTTAAAAGAACAATTGCACGTGTCCTTACCATAATGAACGAAAAAAAGCAGGAGAAATGAAAATAGATGAAAGTCTGTGAGATATGTGGTCTTCCAGAAGAACTTTGCGTCTGTGAGGAAATAGCCCGAGAAATTCAAAAAGTTAAAGTATACACAGTAAGAAGAAGATTCGGAAAACTTATGACCATCGTAGAAGGTATTGATGAGCACGATATTGATATAAGGGAATTAACAAAGGAACTCAAGGCAAAATGTGCCTGTGGAGGAACTGCCAAAAAGGGTCAAATTGAACTTCAAGGGGATCATAAACGAAAGGTCAAACAGGTCCTGGCTAATATGGGCTTTTCTTCAGATACAATTGAAATAAGGTAATTTTGCAGAAATTAGAGATTAATCACAGGTATTCAGTATAGATATATCCATCTCCATTCGAGATTAATAGATCACTAATACCAGTAATATGACTTTCAAACGTTACTAAGAATGATAACTCCAAACAATATTTTTCGTCATGAGTTAGTGGGGCTTCATGTTAAAGTTGCAGACAGTACTCATGAGGGATTAATTGGAATAGAAGGAAAAGTTGTTGATGAAACAAAAAACACTATCTTAATTGAGCAGAAGGATAAAACTGAAAAAATGATCCCTAAGAGGGTTGCAACTTTTCATTTTAATTTGCCTGACGGCAGAATTGTTGAAATAGAGGGTAAAATTATAATTGCTCGCCCTGAAGATAGGATAAAAAAGAAATTCAGGAAATTTTGGTGATAACATGATAGGTATCGACGTTCAAGAACCTAAAGAAAAATGTAATGATCCTAACTGCCCATTTCATGGGACTCTTCCAGTAAGAGGCCAGATTTTAGAAGGCATAGTTACAAGCAATAAGGCAGATAGGACTATTACAGTAGAAAGAAGTTTTTACAAGTTTATACGAAAATATGAGAGATATGAAAAGAGAAAATCTAAAATAAATGTACATAAGCCTGATTGTATTGATGTAAATCTTGGAGATGCAGTTAAAATTGCAGAATGCAGACCATTAAGTAAAACAAAACATTTTGTGCTTGTAGAGGTTAAAGGAGATAAATAAGATGAAAGCTATCAGTTCAAATGTTACCAGAGTTTTACCAATAGGCGCAAGACTACAGTGTATCGATAACACTGGTGCAAGGGAAGTTGAAATTGTGTCTGTTAAAGGATACAAGGGTGTAAGAAGAAGACTTGCAACTGCCGGCGTAGGCGATATGATTATAATAACCGTTAAAAAAGGGACTGTAGACATGAGAAAAGAAGTCATGACTGCAGTAGTTGTAAGACAGAAAAAAGAATTCAAAAGGGCAGACGGCTTAAGAGTTAAATTTGAAGACAATGCAGCGGTTATAGTAAGCCCTGAGGGTACATTAAAGGGTTCTGAGATAAGAGGCCCTGTTGCAAAGGAAGCAGCTGAAAGATGGCCCAGTATTGGAAGTGCTGCAAGCGTAATTGTGTAATTTGTTAAAGATTTTTATGGTGATTAATATGTCAAAACAACCAAGAAAACAAAGGAAATTCCTTCACAACGCACCTTTACACGTACGCCGTAAATTTATGAGTGTTATGCTGAGCAAAGAACTCAGAGAACAATATGGGAAAAGATCCATTCCTGTAAGGAAAGGAGACACTGTACAAGTAATGCGCGGCGATTTTAAAGATCACGAAGGTAAAGTGGAAAAAGTAGACCTTAAAAATTACAAGGTCATGGTTGAAGGAGCTTCAGTACAAAAACCAGACGGAAATCCGGTTTACCATTCAATACATCCATCCAAACTCATGATAGTAGAGCTGGATCTGGATGATGATGAGAGAAATGAAATAATGGAGAGGAAGGGATAATATGGCAATAATGGGATCTAGAAAACATCTCAAGCGTTATAAAGCGCCTAAGCACTGGCCAATCCATCCAAAAGAGAATAAGTGGACTGTAAAACCAAATGCAGGTCCTCATGCTATAGAAGAATCATTACCATTAATGCTTATAGTTCGTGACATTCTTGGCGTTGCAGATAACTCCAGAGAAGCAAAAAGAATTATAAACAATGGAGATATTCTTGTTGATGGAAGAATCAGGAAGGACTACAAATATCCTGTTGGATTCATGGACGTAATAGAAATACCAAAAACAGAAAGCGTCTACAGAGTTCTACCAGATGAAAAAGGTAGATTAATACTTCATCCGATAACTGCAGAGAACAAGGAATTCAAGCTCTGTAAAATTACAGATAAAACCACAGTAAAAGGTGGAAAAACTCAACTTAATCTTCATGACGGAAGAAATTGTCTGGTAGAAAAAGATGAATACAAAGTTGGAGATGTGGTTATCCTTAAAGTTCCAGAACAGAAAATTAATGAAGTAATAAAATTCGAAAACGGCACAATTGGCCTTATTACTGGTGGAAAACACATTGGTGAAATTGGTAGAATTAAAGAAATTAATATAACAAAATCTTCAATGCCAAACACTGTTGAAATGGAAACAGAAGATAAAAAGATATTCCTTACCTTAAAAGATTATGTTTTTGTAATTGGTAAAGAAAAACCAGCAATCACACTTCCAGGAGGTAAATAAATGAACCCTATGGAAGAAGTAAAAATAGCCAAGGCAACCATTAATATAGGTGTTGGTGAAGCTGGAGAAAGGCTTGCAAGAGCTGAAAAGTTAATTGAAAGCATTACAGGCCAGCAGCCAGTACGTACTTATTCTAAAGTCACAAATCCTGAATTCGGTATTAGAAAAGGACAACCCATAGCATGTAAAGTTACCTTAAGGGGAGAAAAAGCTGATAAAGCTATTAAAATGATACTTGACGGTATTGAAAACAGACTTAAAGAAAAACAATTCGATGCTCAGGGTAATGTTTCATTTGGAATCGAAGAACATATAGATATTCCTGGAATGCGTTATGACCCGGATATTGGTATATTTGGGATGAATATATCCATAACATTTGAAAAACCAGGTTACAGGATAAAAAGAAGGAAAATCCAGAGGAAAAAAATTCATAATAAACATAAAATAACTCCAGAGGAGACTATGGAGTTTATGAAAAATAATTTCCAGGTAAAGATTAGGGGATTAAAGGAAACAGATGATTCCGAATATTAATGAAAAGTTTTTATAGGTGATATATTTGCCAAGAAAATATGGAAAAGCATCAAGAAAATGTAGAAGATGCGGCGATCATTCTGCACTGGTTAGAAGATACGGGCTTATGTTATGTAGACAATGCTTCAGAGAACTCGCACACAAAATAGGATTTAGAAAATACAATTAAGAGGTGTTATTCGTGCTTATGGATCCTCTAGCAAACGCACTCACAAATATGAGAAACAATGAAATGCAGGGAAACAAGAGATGTAAAATTGTACCTGCATCCAAAATGATAGGGCGCGTTTTAAGAACAATGCAAAAAGAAGGTTACATCGGTGAATTTGAATTTGTCGATGATAACAAGGCCGGACAGTTCATAGTAGAACTTGAAGGTAATATTAACAAATGCGGTGTTATAAAGCCAAGACACGCAGTAAAAAGAGATGAATTTGAAAAATTTGAAAAGAGATATTTACCATCTAAAGCCTTTGGAATTATGATACTCACCACACCTGAAGGTATCATGACCCATAAAGAGGCAAAGGATAAAGGAATAGGCGGTAGACTCTTAGCGTATATATATTAAACTTAAAGGTGATGAAAATCAAAGGTTTTCTGAACCGTAAAAATCAAAACTTGCAAAACTAAAGTTTTGCGTCCCAAAAAATCTAAGCCAACAAAAACCTTGTTTTTGTGGCGTGAAAATCAAAGATTTTCACAGACTTTTTGAGGAATTTTTACAGGTGATAAAATGGCTCAAGCAGTAGTCCTTAGAGAGGAAATAGAAATTCCAGAGGGGATAAATGTCAATTTAGATGACGGAGTAACTGTTAAAGGATCAAAGGGTCAGCTCAACAGGAAGTTTAACTATCCTAATGTTATCATAAAAAAAGAAGATGATAAATTGGTATTAGAGAGCAATTTTCCTAAAAAAAGAGATAAAGCAATGCTCGGAACCATAAAATCCCATATAAATAACATGATTATAGGATTAACAGATGGTTTTACCTATAATATGAAAATAGTTTATGCTCACTTCCCAATGACTGTTAAAGCTGCCGGGAATAAAGTTACAATAGAAAATTTCCTTGGTGAAAGGTATCCCAGAACTGCAAAGATTGTAGGGGATGCTAAAGTCCAGGTAAAGGGCGATGAAGTGATTGTTACAGGAATTAACAAAGAAGATGTTGGACAGACAATGGCCAATTTGGAACAGGCCACTAAAATAAAGGGAAGAGATCCAAGGGTATTCCAGGATGGAATATACTTTGTAAGTAGGGAATAAGGCGGTGGCAGGATGAAAAAACCAAATTTTAAAAGACAGGAATGGTTCAGATACAAAAAACTTGGAGAAAAATGGAGAAAGCCAAAGGGAAAGACAAGCAAAACAAGAAGATACGAAAAAGGAAAACCTGCGATGCCTTCTATTGGTTATGGTTCTCCAAGAGCTACAAGAGGACTTCATCCTTCAGGATATAAAGACGTGCTTGTAAGTAATATTGCTGAACTTGAAAACCTTGATCCAGCTACACAAGCAGGTAGAATCAGTGCTACAGTTGGAAAAAGAAAAAAAGAAGTCATGCTTGAAAAAGCGAAAGAATTAGGAATTAAAATTCTTAACAAAGGGATTTAAGTATTCAATGCAGGGTACTTAAAGTCAGTTTATCTGACAAAATTTGCAATTGCATTAAAATTTTAAAAACCTGAAACAGGTTTTTGGATCGACCTTTGAAAAATTAAGCAAAGAATGTTTTTAAGTGAAGGTCGTAGGAGGTTTCTTCATGAATCTTACTACTCAAAGGAGATTGGCTGCAGATATTCTGAAAGTCGGGGAAAACAGGATATGGATAGATCCTGAAAGGGCTGAGGAAGTATCAAGAGCCATAACTCGAGAAAGTGTTAAACAACTTATAAATAATAAAGCAATAAAAGCAAAGCCACAAAAAGGAATAAGCAGCTACAGATCAAAGAAAATAGCTGCACAGAAAAAGAAAGGCAGAAGAAAAGGCCATGGTAGTACAAAAGGAGCTAAAGGAGCTAGAAATCCAAAGAAAAAAGCATGGATGACTACTATAAGGGCTTTAAGAACAGATCTAAAAGACATGAGAGATAATAGGGAAATTAATAAGACTACCTACAGGAAACTCTATAAAATGGCTAAAGGTGGCGCATTTAGAAGTAAATCCTATATGAAAACCTATGCCAGGGATCATGGTCTGCTTAGGTAAAAGGAGGAATATAATTGGCACACGGATCAAGATACAAGGTAGCATTTAGAAGAAGAAGAGAAGGAAAAACAGATTATGGGGCGAGATTTAAGCTCATTGAATTGGATAAAGCTCGAATGGTGGCAAGAATAACAAATAATCATATAATAGCTCAAATTATAAAGGTAGCTCCAGAAGGAGATCAAACCATTATTTCAGCACATTCTAATGAACTTAATAAAACAGGATGGCTTGGATCCACAAAAAATATTTCTGCAGCATATCTTACCGGATTTTTATGCGGTAAGAAAGCTCTGGAGGAAGGTATTGAGGAAGCTGTTTTAGACATTGGTTTAAAATCTCCAACCAAAGGCACAAAGATCTTTGCAGTACTGAAAGGAGCTGTAGACGCTGGTCTTAATATTCCGCACGGTGAAGTAGTTTTACCTGATGAAGAGAGGATAAGGGGAGAACATATAGCACAATATGCTGAGTCTTTAAGTGAAGATGAAGTCAAAAAGAAATTTTCAAAATATATCCAGAATGGATTATCCCCAAAGGATCTCCCGGACCATTTTGATAAAATTAAACAAAAAATTAGTGAAGAGGGATCATAATGAATTTTAATATGGAAGAATGGGAACCTAAAACCAATCTGGGACACATGGTCAAGGAAGGTACAATAACCGATATTGACGAAATATTTGAAAAAGGTCTTCCTATCATGGAACTTGAAATAGTTGATGCTCTACTGCCTGATTTAGAAGAAGAAGTAATGGACGTTAACCTCGTTCAGAGAATGCATAAATCCGGTAGAAAAGTAAATTTCAGAGTTATCGTTGCAGTTGGAAATAAAAATGGGTACGTAGGGCTTGGTCAAGGTAAAGCAAAAGAGGTTGGCCCGGCTATAAGAAAAGCAGTAGATAATGCTAAATTTAATGTAATAAAAGTTAGAAGAGGCTGTGGTGACTGGGGATGTGTATGTGGAAGAGAACATACAGTACCATTTAAGATATCTGGTAAAAGCGGTAGTGTAAGAGTTACTTTAATCCCTGCACCTGGTGGAGTTGGTCTTGCAATAGGTGATGTTGGAAAAACCATACTAAAACTTGCAGGAATAGATGATGTATGGTCCCAGACAATGGGTCAAACTCAGACAACAATCAATTTTGCAGGGGCAGTTTTCGATGCCCTGAAACATTTAAGCATGGTTAAAGCAAACAAATCCGATCTCAAAAATCTTGGAGTAGCAGGGTGATGATCATGATTGCAGCAATAAGAGTAAGAGGTAGAACAGGGATCAAAAAAGAAATTGCAGATACCCTGGATATGTTAAAACTTACCAGAATTAACCACGCAGTTTTAATTGAAGAAAATCCAAGTTACAATGGAATGCTTCAAAAAGCTAAAGATTACATAACATGGGGCGAAGTGGATGAAGAAACAGTAGCCCAGTTAATATCTAAAAGAGGAAAATTAACAGGTAACCTTAGAGTTACAGAAGATTATATAAAAGAGAATACAGATTTTTCCTCAGTAGAAGAACTTTCAAAGGCAGTAGTAGAATCTGGCGCTAAACTGGAAGATAGCGGAATAAAACCAGTATTCAGACTTCATCCTCCAAGAAAAGGGTATGAAAATATTAAAAAAACATTTAAAGAATCTGGAAGTTTAGGCTACAGAGGAGATAAGATAGGAGATCTCATTAAAAAGATGATCTAAACTCATCACCTTTAAAAGGTGGAGGTGTATTACGATGATAAGAAGGACACGAAAAATAAGGAAGTTACGAGGCTCACGAACTGTTGGTGGTGGAAGCTCTAAAAAACGAAGAGGAGCTGGTCACAGAGGTGGAAGAGGAAATGCCGGTCTCCATAAAAGTAAATGGACATGGGTTGTAAAATACGATCCTGACCACTTCGGAAAATACGGTTTTAAAAGGCCACAGGGAAGTATTTTAAAATTTAATACTGTAAATATTGATTATTTAGATGAAAAATCAGAAGAACTGGTAGAGCAGGGTCTTGCTCAAAAGAAAGACAAAGCCATCGAAATAGATGTTACTGATCTTGGCTACAATAAAGTACTTGGAAAAGGTAAAGTAACTAAACCATTAATTATAAAATCACCTAAATTCTCCAGTTTAGCAATACAAAAGATTGAAGAAGCTGGTGGAGAAATAATAAATCTTTAACTGTAATATGGGGCAGGGAGTGAAGTTCATTGCTTGAAAAATTACAACCAATTTTTTCATTAATTCCTCAGGTCAAATCACCTGTACACAGATTGCCTTTTAAGGAAAAACTTAAATGGACAGCAGTTATATTAGTTCTGTATTTTTTCTTAACTAACATCACCCTTTATGGGTTAAGTCCAACTGCTGTTGACCAGTTTGCACAGTTAAGGGCAGTTCTGGCAGGTAACTTTGGTTCAATCATCACCCTTGGTATAGGGCCAATAGTTTCAGCATCTATTATACTTCAACTTTTAGTTGGAGGAAATATTTTGAAGCTGGATCTATCGAGACATGAGGATAAAGCTTTATTCCAGGGAACCCAAAAACTCCTTGCCGTGGTATTCACCTTATTTGAAGCGGCAGTACTTGTGTACACAGGTGCACTTGCCGCTTTACCTGGAGCTCGGGAAATTGTTATAGTTCAGGTAACTCTTGGTGGAATTCTCATTATCTTCCTTGATGAAGTTATATCTAAATGGGGATTTGGAAGCGGTGTAGGTCTTTTCATAGTTGCGGGGGTTGCTCAAGCTATAATTGTTGGAGCATTTAACTTCCTTTCATCACCAGCATCTCCCGGAGTACCTGCAGGGGCAATTCCTCAATTTATATATCTTTTAACAACAGGATCGCCTGATTTCAGCATACTTATTCCAGTAATAGCTACAATTATTGTTTTCCTTATTGTGGTATATGCAGAAAGTATGCGGGTTGAAATACCTCTTTCATACGGAGGAGTTAAAGGAGCAAGAGGAAAATATCCATTAAGATTTATATATGCCAGTAACATGCCAGTTATCCTCACAAGCGCACTGCTATTGAATGTACAGTTATTCGCTACATTATTCCAGAGATTAGGGTTTCCAATCCTTGGAACTATCTCTAATGGCCAGGCAATAAGTGGAATTGCATATTACCTTACACCACCAGCAAGTCTGAGCATAATTCTCACAGATCCATTGAAGGTATTGATTTATGGTATCGTATTCATATTATCATGTGTACTCTTCGCATGGCTCTGGGTAGAGTTAAGTGGAATAGGCCCTAAAAAAGTTGCTGGAGATCTTCACCGGATGGGAATGCAGATTCCAGGATTTAGAAGCAGTAAAGCTCAATTTGAGAAGATACTTAAGAGGTACATTCCAATTATAACTATTCTTGGAGGGGCGTTTGTAGGTCTTCTGGCCTTTGGTGCAGATCTTACAGGTGCATTAGGAGGAGGAACAGGTGTCCTTTTAACAGTAGGTATAGTATACAGACTTTACGAAGAAATAGCTCAGGAACAATTAATGGACATGCATCCAATGCTCAGAAAGTTTTTAGGTGATTAAATAGAGGTTTAGAGGGATAATATGAAAGTGGTTGTAATTGCAGGAATTCCAGGATCAGGTAGTACAACAGTATTGAATAAGGCACTTGAAAGTCTTGATTATGTGAACGTGAATTATGGAGATGCAATGATTAAAATTGCCCAGGAAGAGGGCATTGTAGAAGATAGAGATTCTTTGAGAAAACTTTCTCCAGATGTTCAAAAAGAAATTCAAAAAAATGCTGCAAAAAGTATAAGAGAGATGTCACAAGTAAATAATATAATTGTAGATACTCATTGTACAATTAAAACACCTGCTGGTTTTTTACCTGGACTTCCAAAATGGGTATTAGATGAACTCGAGCCAGATATGTTCATATTAATTGAAGCAGACGGCGAAGAAATCTTGATGAGAAGATTGAGTGATGAAACAAGGACAAGAGACATGGAAAAGCTGAGTGATATAGAACTTCATCAAGAAATGAATCGCGCTGTATCTATGGCTTACGCCGCACTTACAGGTGCCACAGTAAAAATCATTAAAAATCATGACAACCGACTTGAAGAGCCAGTAGAGGAAATGATTAATACTTTAAAATAAAATTCTAAAAGTTAAATTTCAAGATAAAGAGGAAAAAAATGGTATTCGAATCAATATTGGGTGGAATATTTGGGGCGTTGGATGGCCTATTTAATCCATTTATTCAATCAATAGGTCCAATGCTTTCTATAACAATAATAGCAATCATAATAGCCTTTGCAATCACTGTTGCAAATAAATATCTTATTGATCAGGATAGGCTCCAATATCTCCAGAAAGAAATGAAGGATTATCAGCAGGAGATGATGCAGGCTAGAAAATCAAATGATCCAAAAGCACTGGCCAAAATACAGGAAAAACAGGCAGAATTCATGGAAATTCAAAAGGAAATGATGACCAATTCATTCAAGCCAATGATAGTGACATTCATTCCTATACTTCTTGTATTCTGGTGGATATCAGCTAATTCATTTTTAAGCCAGTTAGTAGTAAAATTACCAGCATTAGCTTACTATCTGCTTTTAGTTCCTCTGTTCCATCTGATTTATGCTCCAGCACCAGGAGCTCCTGAAATGTCCATCACATGGTTAGGATGGTACATATTATGTTCATTCGCATTTTCATTAATATTCCGGAAGTTACTGGGAGTTAAAACCGGAGGAGCGTAGATTCGTAAATATTCAATTTCATGGACTCAATAAGCGTTAAAAACTATATTAAAACGCTCATCATCATGGACATTGATTTGTGATGATTATAATAATGATTTATTGGTATAGATAAAATCATTTAAAATGAGCGTAAAAAATTAGGAGAGATTAATATGCCTCAATTAAGATACAGATCTAGATCATACAGAAGAATATTCAAAAAAACCCCTGGAGGAAAAACAGTATTACGCTACAAGAAGAAAAAGCCAAGCAAGCATGTTTGCGCTGAATGCGGCAAACTCCTTCATGGAGTTCCAAGGGGAAGACCATATCAGATAAGAAAACTTTCAAAGTCTAAAAAAAGACCAAACAGGCCTTATGGTGGATATCTTTGCCACGAATGCGCTCGAAAAATGTTTAAGATCGAGGCAAGGGAAGGATGATTATAACTATCAGTGGATTGGCTGGAAGTGGAACAACTACAGCATCTAAAATCCTTTCAGAAAAAATGAATGTTCCATACATCTCAGCAGGTGACATATTTCGTCAGATGGCTGCAGAAAAAAATATGGATATTCTGGAATTTAGTAAATTCGCTGAAGAAAATGAAGACATTGACATTGAAATAGATAAAAGACAAGCAGAAATAGCTAAAGAAAAAGAAAACTTAATTGTAGAAGGAAGGTTATCTGCTCATTTTGTAGATGCAGACCTTAAAATATGGTTTATAGCTCCATTAGATACCCGTACACAACGGATAAGTCAAAGAGAGAATAAGCCATATGAAACAGTTAAAGAAGAAATAATTACAAGAAGTAAAAGCGAAGCAAAGCGATATCATGAAATTCATGATATTGACATTGAAAATATGGAAGTTTATGACTTGATCATAAACACCGGGAATTTTGATCCGGAAAGCATCGCTAGTATCATATTAAAAGTAATAGAGGTGATTTCATGCCAGCAATAGAAGTAGGAAGAGTATGTGTTAAGATTGCAGGAAGAGAAGCAGGCGAAAAATGTGTTATAGTTGAAGTTATTGATGATAAATTTGTTGAAGTTGTAGGAACAAACATTAAAAACAGAAGATGTAATATTAGGCATTTAGAGCCAGTTGATCAAACTATTGAAATTAAATCAGATAATATAGAAGATATTAAAAAAGAACTTGAATCTGCAGCTTAAAAAATAGCAGAATGTCAGGTTTTCTAATGGCAGATTTACTCATAAAAGCTGAAGGTGAAACAGATCCAAACTATGGGCATTTTCCAGAGAAAAGACCAATAGAAGATCATATACACCGGGGAATTATAAACCTCGATAAACCTTCAGGACCAACATCCCATGAAGTTGATTCATGGGTAAAAAGAATACTTAGTGTGGAAAAAACAGGTCATGGAGGAACTTTAGACCCTAAAGTCACCGGAGTTTTACCCGTAGGCATAGACCATGCTACAAGAGTCATTCAAATGCTTTTAGGTGCAGATAAAGAGTATGTATGTCTCATGAGACTGCACGAAGAGATTTCAGAGAAAAAAATTCGGAACATACTGAAGGAATTTCAGGGAAAAATCTTCCAGACACCACCACTTAAATCTGCTGTTAAAAGAGAACTGAGAGTTAGAAATATTTATTACGCTAATATCCTTGAAATAGACGGTCAGGATGTTTTATTCAAAATAGGATGTGAAGGTGGAACTTACATACGAAAATACTGTCATGATGTAGGTGAAGCCCTTGGAATAGGCGCTCACATGGCAGAACTTAGAAGAACAAAAGCAGGACCTTTCAGTGAAGATGAAACACTGATTACACTTCAGGATCTAACCGATGCATATCACATATGGAAGGAAGAAGGAGATGAATCTCTCCTTAGAAAATCTATACTTCCAATGGAAAGCGCAGTTGGACATTTACCTAAAATATTCATAAGAGATTCAGCTGTTGATGCAATCTGTCATGGTGCAGACCTTGCATCTGGCGGAGTCATTAAAATCGAAGAAGGTATTAAAAAAGGAGACACTGTAGCTGTTATGACCCTTAAAGGCGAACTTGTTGCAGCAGGTGAAAGCCTGAAAACCTCTTCAGAAATATATAAATCAAATAAAGGTATATTAATAGACATAAAAAAAGTTTTTATGGAGCCAGATACATACCCAAGGATGTGGAAGTAAAAACTACTATTTAAACCAGCTTCTGCAGGGTCTGGATTTATATTTTCAATATTTGATTATCATATTTGAAATATAATGGATTACCATAAGCTTTTAAGTGTTTAAAGACATAAATTTTATGTCTATTAATTAGACTTAAATTTAAAACAATGTATTAATCGTATGCCGGGATGGTCAAGCTCAACTGCTCAAAAATTCTTTGAATTTTTGGCACCCAGAAAACTAAGTTTTCTAGGGCTTTTAGAAAAAAGTTGATTAAAAGGTTAAAAAATGCCTCTGCCCATCTCAAAAAAAATAATCGTATGCCGGGATAGTCTAGCTTGGTAAGGCGCAAGACTGGAAATCTTGTGGAGCGTGGCTCCGCCTGGGTTCAAATCCCAGTCCCGGCGCTCAAAAAATTGAAAATTTTTTGGCGCCTTGAAATCTTCGATTTCAAGAGCACTCCACCCTTTTCAAAAAAGCCGTCAAAAATCGTAGATTTTGGGGCTATGCAAAATCTTCGATTTTGCAGCCCGAAAAACAATGTTGCTGCGGAAATAAGCGAGCATTTTTGATCCAAGATGTATCTTTGTATTCACCCGTCCAAATAAACTGAATACAGAAATACTGCACAAATAAAATTCAATCGTACAAATCAACAAACTAAAATAATGAAATAAAGGCATTTCGTATTTACTGGAGTTGAGAAAAATACAGAGTATTTTTCGAACCCAAAAATGTCATTTTTGGAGGAATAAAAAATGGAAGAAGACTTTAAGCATATGGTCCGTATTGCCAGAAAAGATATAAATGGTAATAAAACCATTGAAAATGCTCTTGCTGACGTTAAAGGTGTAGGAAAAGCATTAGCAAGGTCAATAGGCATAGTTATGGATCTTGATTTAAATCAAAAGATTGGATATCTCTCTGACAATGAAGTAGAAAAAATTGAAGAAGTTATAAGAGATCCTAAAAGTAATAATGTCCCTGACTGGATGTTAAACAGACGTAATGATTACGAAACAGGTGAAACAGTTCACTTAATTGAATCAGATCTTATGATGACATTAAGAGATGATTTAAACAGAATGAAAAAGACCAGAAGCTATAAAGGGAGAAGACATGAAGTTGGACTTCCAGTAAGAGGTCAAAGAACAAAATCTACCTTCAGAAAAGGATCATCTGTTGGTGTTAGAAGGAGAAGAGGAAGATAATTTATTTAGAAAGGAGTTATTAATATGGGACATCCAAGAAAATCCAGAAAAAAATACGATACACCATCTCATCCATGGAATGCTGCCAGAATAAAAGAAGAAAACAGACTGGCTCAGAAATACGGTCTTAAAAGCAAAAAAGAGATCTGGAAAGCTGAAACCATGGTTAAAAGGTACAGAAGAGATGCAAGACATCTTTTAGGAATGGTAACTGAGCAGACAATTAGAGAAAGACAAGATCTCATAAATCACCTTGTAAAGATGGGTATATTAGGGGAAGAAGCAAAACTTGAAGATGTACTTGATCTAACTGTTGAAGATGTTCTAAGAAGAAGATTACAGACCATGGTACATAAAAAAGGACTTGCAAACACAGCAAAAGAAGCAAGAGTCTTTGTTGTACACGGACACATAGCTTTAAATGAAAAGAAAATTGATTCACCTAGCTATCTTGTTAAAAGAGGCGAAGAAGACTTAATAGGATTTTATCATTCTTCACCAGTAGAAAAACAGTACAAAGAAAGAACAGAAAAGAAAAGTACTGAAGAGGCATAATTAAATTTTTAAGGTGATAATATGGCAGAGAAAGAAAGATGGGGCGTAGCTAACATTTATTCATCATTCAACAACACAATAATAACCATAACTGACATAACCGGAGCAGAAACAATTACCCAGTGGTCTGGTGGAAAAGTGGTAAGGGCAGATAGACAGGAATCATCCCCCTTTGCAGCTATGGAAGCGGCTACAAGAGCAGCAGAAGATGTAAAAGAAAAAGGAATTATAGGATTGCATATTAAAGTAAGAGCCCCTGGTGGAAACGGACCAAGAACTCCAGGACCTGGTGCACAGGCTACAATAAGAGCCCTTGCAAGAGCAGGTATCAGAATTGGAAAAATAGAAGATGTTACTCCAATTCCTCATGATGGTACTGGAAGGCCCGGAGGTAAAAGGGGAAGAAGGGTCTAACATGGAGATAGATATTAAAGAAAAGAACGATAATGAACTTACATTTATCGTCGAAGATGTAGACGTATCCTTTATAAATGCAATAAGGAGAATATGCACAGTTGAAGTTTCAACAATGGCAATAGACACAGTTTCAATATTTAAGAATGATTCAACATTATTTGATGAAGTTTTAGCCCACAGGTTAGGATTAGTACCATTGGAAACAGATTTAGAAGCTTTTGTACTTCCATCCGAATGTGATTGCGATGATGACTGTCCAAGTTGCAGCGCATCATTAATTCTAAAAGAAAAAGGACCTAAAGTGGTCTATTCCGGAGATCTGGTTTCAGCTCATGAAGCTGTAAGGCCAGTATATGATAGCATACCTCTTTTAAAGTTAAAAGAAGGAGAAGAAGTTGAATTAGAGGCAATAGCAAAACTTGGAATCGGATTGGAACATGCAAAATGGCAGCCAACAACAACATGTGCATACAAATACTATCCATTAATTACAATAGATGATAGTTGCGAAGTCTGCATGAAATGTGTAAATGAATGTCCAAAAAACGTTTTAGAATATGATGAATCTGAGAATAAAATCATCATAACAGACATTGAAAATTGTTCTGCATGCAAAACATGCATGAATAACTGTGAACAGGGCGCAATTCATGTTGATGCAGTGGATGATAAATTCATATTTAAAATTGAAACAGACGGATCATTATCTCCTGAAGAAGTCCTAAAAAATGCATGTGATATTCTAAGCCAGAAATCAGAAAAAATTGTGGCATTTTGTAAAGGAGGAGCTAAGAAATGAAATTCACAAAAACAAATCCTAAACTCATTGAGCTTATTGGAACTCTAAAAGAGAAATCATACCAGGAAGAAGTTGCAATATGGAAAGATATTGCAAAAAGGCTTGAAAGATCAACAAGAAGGAAAGCAGAGGTTAATATATCAAAAATAAACAGACATTCATCTCCAGATGAAACTGTTCTGATTCCAGGAAAAATACTGGGAAGCGGTGAACTGGATCATAAAGTCAAAGTAGTGGCTCTTGGCTTTTCAAAAAAAGCTGAGGAAAAAATAGCCGCCGCTGGAGGAGAATGTTTAAATATCTCTGAAATACTCGATGAAAATCCAAAGGGAAATAGAATAAGGATAATTGAGTAATTATTAAAGAAGGTGTTTTTAATGATTATAGATGGAGAAGGACTCGTACTGGGAAGACTTGCAAGTACTGTAAGTAAAAAACTCCTGAATGGCGAGAAAATAGTAGTATTAAATGCCGAAAAGATTGTAATCTCAGGTACAAAAGAATGGGCATACGCAAGATACAAACAAAGGGTTGACAGGGCAAGTATATCAAACCCCAGAAGAATGGGGCCAAAATATCCTCGAAGACCTGACGATATCTTTAGAAGAACTGTAAGGGGGATGTTACCCTACAGAAAAACCACTGGAAGAGAAGCATTTAAAGGGCTTAAAGTTTACGTGGGAGTACCACAAGAATTTGAAGACGCTGAAGTTTTCAAAGTACAGGATGCACAACCTAAAAACATTAAAAAAAGCATAGAACTTGGGGAAGTATCCAGATTACTTGGGGCAAAGTTTGAAGTATAGGTGAAATAATGAAAAAAGTAATTCACACAAGCGGAAAAAGGAAAACTGCAATTGCAAGAGGTAGATTCAGAGAAGGAAAAGGGAGAATCAGAATAAATAAACGCCCTGTAGAACTCTATGGTCCTGAACTTGCAAGACTCAAAATCACAGAACCATTAAAACTTGCTGGGGATATTGTGAATAGTGTAGACATAGATGTAAAAGTTGTTGGCGGAGGCGTAATGGGACAGGCTGAAGCAGCACGTATGGTAATAGCCAAAGGTCTTATACAATGGACAAGTGACATGGATTTAAAGGAAAAATTCATCCAGTACGACAGAACCATGCTTGTAGGAGATCCAAGGAGATCAGAACCTAAAAAGTATGGTGGAAGAGGAGCCAGAGCAAGAAGACAGAAGAGTTACAGATAAACAAAATATAAAGTCTTCCTGTAATTTTCCTTTTAGAGATACAGAAAGATTATTTAATAAAATAATTTATTTCCTTTTTGCAGGAAATAAATTAGCTTTAAAAAAAATGAAAGATGATAAAACATGATTCCTGTAAGATGTATAAGCTGTGGTAAAGTTATATCCGCCTATTTTGATGAATACACCAAAAGGGTGGAAGATGGGGAAAACCCAAAAGAAGTCCTTGACGATCTTGGACTAAATAAATATTGTTGTAGAAGAATGTTAATAGCTCATGTTGAGGCTTGGTAAGGGGCTGTAGGGTAGCTTGGTCCATCCTCTCAGCCATTGAAAGAAGTATTCAGTGCAGGACGCTTGTCTCTACTCAATATTTTTTCAACTGAATCGGGGATGGTCACACCGGAACGCTGGAGACCCGAGTTCAAATCTCGGCAGCCCCATTTCGATAAATATATTTTATGATTCAATTATGAATCATTTTTTAGGAGAAGATGTTATGTCATCTAAACTTACAAGATTTGAGAAAGCAAGGATTATTGGTGCAAGAGCTCTTCAATTATCAATGGGAGCAAAACCAAAAATAGAAGTAACGGAAGCGCTTGATCCAATAGATATTGCAACTTTAGAACTAAAAAAAGGTTTAATTCCTCTTGATATTAGAAAATAACCATTTTTTTTCCAAAAGAGGTGTTTTTGTGGATAGTATTATTGAAGACGTCCGTGTTAGAAAAATTTTAGATAGCAGGGGAAACCCTACAGTAGAAGTAGATGTATTAACCTGGAATGGGTTTGGAAGAGCCGCAGCACCGAGTGGTGCAAGTACAGGGATACGAGAAGTTACGGCATTTCCAGAAGGCGGTGTTGACAAAATAATAAGTGAAGTTGAAGATATAATTTCATCCGAACTTATTGGTATGGATGCCGAAGATTTAAATGATATAGATGCGGTTTTAAAGGAAATAGATGGTACTGATAATCTATCTTCTTTAGGCGGTAACACAATAGTCGCTGTTTCAATGGCAACTGCAAAAGCAGCCGCTGCATCATACAATATGCCGTTATACAAATTCCTTGGAGGAAATATGAAAAATGAGATTCCATACCCTCTGGGAAATATGATAAACGGTGGAGCTCACGCCGGTAAAAACGCACCAGATATACAGGAATTTTTAATCCTTCCAGTAGGTGCACAAAATGTTAAAGAAGCGGTATTTGCAAATTCCAGTGTTCACAAAAAGATTGGAGAATTTATAAAGGCCAAGGACAGCACCTTCACCGGTGGAAAAGGAGATGAAGGCGGATGGGCACCGAATCTCACCAACGAGGATGCACTTGAAATTCAGGCAAGGGCATGTGAAGAAGTAAGCGATGAAACTGGAGTTAGAATAAGACCATGCCTTGACATGGCTGCAAGTGAAATGTGGGATGGCTCAAAGTATGTTTATGCAAAAGAGGGCGTTGAAAGAGACACCGGTGAACAGATAGATTTTGTTGAAGAAATTATTGACACTTATAACATGTTCTTTATGGAAGATCCAATTCGTGAAGGTGATTTCGAAGGATTTGCAGATTTAACTAGAAAAGTTGGAAATAAGTGTCTTATTTGTGGTGATGATATCTTTGTAACAAATGCTGAAATTCTTCAAGAGGGAATCAATGCAGGGGCTGCAAATTCAATTATAATAAAACCAAATCAAATTGGAACTCTTACTGATACTTATGAAACAGTAAAGCTTGCAAAAGCTAATGGATATGTTCCTGTTGTATCACACAGGTCAGGAGAAACAACAGACGATACCATAGCTCATTTAGCAGTGGCTTTCTCAAGCCCTATTATTAAAACAGGTGCTTTAGGTGGAGAAAGAATAGCAAAGTTAAATGAACTTATCAGAATAGAAGAAGAAATGATAAATCCAAAAATGGGAGATATCTAAAAATAATAATCTAAATACGGTGAAATAAATGGTTAAAATAACAATTGACTATGATAAATGTGACGGTGC